>JBANGF010000309.1:0-7412 GCA_037975655.1 Bacteroidota bacterium
TAAATAAGGTCATGAATTTGTGTTCGGATTCCTAAATCTAGGAGGGCATTGTTGTTGGCCTGTGGGTAGACGCGGTTGGAAAGGAAGATGTAGGTCAGCTGATTGTCAGGGTCAGCCCATACGCAGGTACCTGTAAATCCAGTATGGCCGAAAGTACTTTTTGGAGCTAATTTTCCTGCAGATCCACCTTTACCCTTTTCAGGTTCGGGCTTATCCCAGCCCCATCCCCGCCTACTTAATTTGGATTGACGTTTAGTGAATGCAGCGATGGTTTCTGGTTTTAGTAGGGCGACGTCCCCATAGGACCCTTTATTCAAAAGAAGTTGAAGGACTACTGCTAGGTCTTGGGCGGTACCAAATAATCCTGCATGTCCTGCCACTCCGCCATACATTGCCGCCCCAGGGTCGTGCACATACCCTTGAATTTGTCTCCCGCGAAAGGCCACATCATGCTCCGTGGGAGCGATTTGAGAAAGGGGGATTTGTTCAAAGGGCTTAAATGTGAGCGTTCGAAGACCAAGTGGGGCGTAAAAATTTTGCTCGACAAACTCATCCAAAGGCTGATTGACGATGCGCTCGATCACCGCTTGCATGAAGTACATGGTCAGGTCGGAGTAGACATAGCCATAAGGTTTGGGTAAAAGTTCGGATTCCACGGTCCATTTCCACAAGCTATCGCGCAAGCTCGTTTTGGCAAACATCTCATTGGATACGGGAAGAGTAAATTCTTCAGTTATTGAATCTTTGTAATAAGTTGGATTCCATTTTCCCGACGTCAGCGTTTTGGTATAGTGGGGGATAAAAGCTTTCAAACCAGCCTCATGGGCCAATAAATCCTTCAAGACTATCCCCCCTTTATTAGTTTTCTTTAATTCCGGAAGGTAATCACCTAATGTTTTGTTTACATCAAGTTCCCCCCGGCTATGTAAAAACATGGCAGCAAGCGTGGTAGCGGCAACTTTGGTAACGGATGCCAAATCATAGACGGTTTCTGAGGTCACTGGAGCCGATTTTTCATAATCCAAATGCCCATAAGAACGATCAAAAATGACCGTTCCCTCTTTTACGACTAGCACACGGGCGCCAGGTGCAGCTTTTGCTGCAATCATTTCAGCCACGACCCCATCAATTTTATCCAATTTCTCCCCATTCATCCCCATACTTTCTGGGCTGCCATAGGCTAGTCTATTTTGTGGGGTCAAGAATCCCCCTACCCCTTGTGTAAATTGCTCACTCACTGTTACCGGTAAACTGCCTTTTGCAGGGCGGGCACCAAATAGTATTTGTGGAACAAGTTTTTGGGTAAAGGGGGAATTTTCGTAGGCAAAGACCACATGTCCCAGACCTTCTAAGAATTTGGAAGCATAGACATTGCCGAATAATACGGTGACCACCTGTTGGCGCTTTTCCAGTTCTCGGATGAGGGCTAAATCCCCTGGGGCAAGGCCAAAGTTGCGCTGTGGGTTGTTGCTGATGCCCATCAAGCCCACTAGGACAATGTCGTAGTCTTCCACTTGCTTCATCAAGTTGTAATGCGCGGACTCAGAGGAGGCTTTGGGCAGGGAAAAGTGGTCTACTTGCGTATACTGATTGAGATAGGAACTAAAGACATTGCCTTCGTCTCCAATGGTAATGCTTGCGATTTTTTTCAAGTCCAACTGCCCGATGGGGAGCAAGTCATTTTTGTTTGCAGCCACTGTAATTGCTTCCTTGTAGAGCTTTTCGATTACCTCGGAAGTCGCCTGAGTGGTCAATTTATCGGCGATTTTGTAGGTATCTATGGGGGCATACTGATGTAGACCTGCCCAATACTTTGCCTTGAGTACTTTCTTTACTCGACGGTTGATTTCTTCTTCGCTGATTAATCCTTGAGTTACCGCTTCTAGGATTAGCTCTTTTGCCTTTGAAATATCTTCGGAATGGAGGAGAATATCGTTGCCTGCAAGCAGGGCTTTTAATTCCACTTCTCCAGGTTTGCTCCGATTAGTTACCCCATACATGTTGAGGGCATCTGTAAAAATCAAACCTTTAAACTTCAATCGCTCCTGTAAAAGATCGGTTACCACTGCCTTGGAAAGGCTTGTAGGGACTTCCGCCGCTGAGTCTAGGCTAGGTACGTTGAGGTGGGCCACCATCACGGACATCAAATTTTCCTTAAACAACTTTTGATAGGGGTAAAGGTCAATATCCCAAATTCTTTTTTCGGAGTGCGGGATGAGCGGGAGTGTATGGTGGCTGTCTGTTTCGGTATCCCCATGCCCTGGAAAATGCTTTGCATTGGCAAGAATTCCATTCTCTTGGAGCCCCTTCATGTAGGCAATAGCCCGCTGAGTTACCTTTTCCTTATCTTCGCCGAAGGCGCGAAATCCGATTACCGGATTATCGGGATTGGAATTGACATCCACCACAGGTGCAAAATTGATGTGCATACCCAGCACGCGAAATTGTCGAGCTATTTCAATCCCCATTTCTTTTACTAGACTGGGATCTTGGATGGCCCCTAAAGTCATGGCTTTTGGAAAATTGATTGTGGAGTCCAAGCGCATACCAATGCCCCATTCTGCATCCATGGCGATAAATAAGGGGGTTTTTGCTTGGGCCTGGTAGAAATTGGTTAGTCGCGCTTGTCGATCTGGCCCTCCCTGAAAAAAGATGAGGCCTCCTAAATTTTCTTTTTGAATAAGCGCAGAAATTTCGTCTACATGCCGCTGATCCTTATTGGAATAAGCCGCCACCATAAACAGTTGACCCAATCGCTCTTCAAAGGTCAATGCATGAAAAACACTGTCTACCCAAAGCTGCTGCAAATCGGTCTCCTTGCTCTCCAAAGGATCTGGATTTAGAATCTTGGGAGTTGGTTTTTCAGGAGAAAAAAGACTTCCTAAAAGTATCCATGAAAGTAAAAACCATTGGATTGCTACCATGGAAGAGATTCAGTTTAATTATGTATTTTTACTTAAATTTGTTCGCGGAACATGCTTTTTCTTGAGCCTAAAGTGGGTTGTGAAATCACGTAAGCCGTAGAGAAAAAGACATAGTTTCAAGATACAAAAGTTTGGAATACTTCAACTTGAGGATTCTTTTTTCTTGCAAGAAAAAGATACCTCCCTTGAGGTAAATAATTCGCACCCGAACCCGTTTCTTTCCTTTTTTGGAAATAATAGCACCTTATGAAATTACCTACCATTTTTAGAACCGCCTCTCATCAACGATTTGCAATCAAGCCTAGGTATTACGATCCGATTAAAGAAGAAATTGAGGAGCGCACTGCCCGCATAAAAATGGAATTGGAGCAGGAGGGAGAAATCGAAGAGTCAGGTGATACATCTTCCTCTAGACGTCCCATGATGAAGGGTGCATTTTCTACCTTCAGATCCAATAAACCGCGTGAAAATGCAGTATTTAATTCCTCTACTCTCCTTCGGACCTTTCTTTTTCTAGGGATGGTACTTTCGGCATTTGGATACATTTACGTTGGGCCACAAATTTTTACCTACATGGGCTACTCCGCTGCAGCCTTAGCGGGCTTTTACTATTTACTCAGATTTATCAAGAGTAGAAAAAATGCCTGATTACATCCAGCTACTTCCCGATGCCATTGCCAATCAAATTGCTGCGGGTGAGGTAGTGCAGCGACCAGCTTCTGCGCTCAAGGAACTCCTTGAAAATGCGGTGGATGCAGGTGCCACTCAAATCCAAGTAGTGGTCAAAGAGGCTGGGAAGCAACTCATTCAGGTGATTGACAACGGGAAGGGGATGTCTCCCACCGATGCGCGCATGAGTTTTGAGCGGCATGCTACTTCCAAAATCCGGACTGCACAGGACCTTTTCGCCATTCGCACCTTTGGCTTTCGAGGCGAGGCCATGGCTTCCATTGCTGCCGTGGCACAGGTTGAACTCAAAACCAAAACCCAGGAGGCGGAAGTAGGTACCCTCATCCAAATCGAAGGTTCGGAAGTCAAAAAGCAAGAACCTGCGGCACTTCCTGTAGGAACCTCTGTGGCCATGAAAAACTTGTTTTTTAATGTGCCCGCACGGAGAAATTTCTTAAAGTCCAACCCCGTGGAAATGCGGCACATCGTGGACGAATTTCAACGGGTGGCCCTTTCTTATCCAGAAATTGCCTTTTCCCTGCACCAAGGAGAATTAGAAACTTACAACTTGCCTCCTGGTAAACTGAGCCAGCGCATTGTGGGGATTTTTGGGAAACCAGTTCAAAATCAATTGGTGCCTTGCGAAGAAAATACCCCGCACCTGGGTATCAAAGGCTATGTAGGCAAGCCAGAATACGCTAAAAAAACGCGTGGGGAACAATTTTTCTTTGTCAACAATCGCTACATCAAGAGTAGCTACCTCCACCACGCAGTAAGTACTGCCTATGAAGGCTTGATTCAAGCAGATCAACACCCCTTCTATGTTTTATTCTTGGACATTGATCCGGCTACCATCGATATCAATGTCCATCCCACCAAAACTGAAATCAAGTTTGAAGACGAGCGCACCATCTACGCGGTAATACGCTCTGCGGTCAAGCAAGCCCTGGGCGCACACCAGGTCATGCCTGCGCTCGACTTTAGTATGGACGTCAATTTTCAAGAAAATTGGACCAAAAACCCCCAAACTTCCTTGGAGGTAGACCGAGAATACAGTTACAAAACCTACAATACGCCGGAGTTTCAACGTGCCTCTGTTTCGGGTTGGGAGCGCCTTTTTGAAGGACATACTCCCCAATCCACCTCCCAGCAATCTCCCGCTTTCTCGGGCGAAGAGCAGGAGCTCCTCACGTTTCCAAGCCGAGCCACTGCTGGAGAGGTGACCTTGGCCTTGCAGCAAGAAGCTGCTGCTGGCACAGGAACTACCTTTCAGGTTGAAAAAAGTTACATTGTTGCACAGATGTCAACGGGGCTGCTCATTGTGGATCAGCAATTGGCTCATGAGCGGATTCTCTACGAGCGCTACTTGAAGCAACTGCAAACCACCCATGGTGCTTCGCAGCAATGTTTATTTCCCACTGCCCTGACCTTAAACCCGGCAGATTTTGCTTTGGTGATGGACATGCTTCCAGAGTTGACTAGCCTTGGTTTTCAAGTGGAGGAATTTGGAAAGGACAGCGTGGTCATCCAAGGAGTGCCTGCAGAAACGCAAGAAAAAAATGAAAAGGAACTTTTTGAGGGGTTGATCGAGCAGTTTAAAAATTTCAAAAACGAACTTTCCCTTGATAAAAAAGAAAATTTGGCCCGATCTCTTTCCAAAAGAGCTGCATTAAAAAAGGGGCAAAAGCTCGATACCCAAGAGATGGAAAACTTGGTAGGGCAACTTTTTGCCTGTCCTAATCCAAATTATTCCCCTTCTGGAAACAAAACCTTCGTGAAATTGGATTTATCAAGCATACACGCCTTCTTCGCAAAATAACATGTTTAGAAACATCACCCCGGTCGTTAAAAATCTGCTGCTGATCAACATTGCTGTTTTTTTGGTGGTCAATTTTGTGTTTCCTCCATTAAATAAATGGTTTGCGCTTTACAATATCCAAAGCGCTTCCTTTAAGCCCTTCCAATTTCTTTCGTACATGTTTATGCATGCCGACTTTTGGCATCTTTTCAGCAACCTTTTCGGTCTTCTGATCTTTGGTCCATTATTGGAGCAGTTTTTAGGGCCAAAGAAACTATTTACGCTTTGGATGGTCTGTGGGATGGGAGCAGGGGTACTGTATTCTGGTTATACCCTAGTTCAATACCGTACCTTGGAGGAAAAGGTGCTGGCATTTGAAGCAGATCCCGATCCTGAATATTTCAACCGATTGGTGATTGAAAACAGAGGCTATTTTTCGCCTGAAGTATTTGACTTTGTAGATCAATACAGCAGGAACCCTGAAGATCCCATCAACATACAGCGCGCGGAACAAACCTTGAATACCATTTTGCAGCTGCAAGTCAACCAACCCATGGTGGGGGCCTCGGGAGCACTTTTCGGGATCTTGGTGGCTTTTGGCATGCTCTTCCCGAATACCCAGCTTTTTTTACTTTTCCCCCCTATACCCATAAAAGCAAAATACATGGTCACGTTTTATGGCCTGTATACGGTCTACAATATATTGATTACCAGTCCTTCTGATAACGTTGCCCACTTTGCCCACTTGAGTGGCCTCGTGGTGGGTGCCATCTTGGTCTACGTGTGGAAAAGAAACAGAAATAGCTTCTACTAAGATGTATTCAAGCTTTTGGGATAATTTAAAAAACGCTTTCAATCGGCAAGACAATAGCTTGTACAAGTTGTTGGCTATCAATTTGATTGCCTTTTTTGTGCTGCTGATTGCACGGGTTTTTATGACGCTCAGTGGCTATGGAGACCTGTACAAAGAAGGGATGGAATGGATTATGATGCCTGCTTCCGTATCTACGCTTGCTACCCAGCCTTGGGCTCCCTTTACCTACATGTTTTTACACGAAGGGCTTTTCCATATTTTGTTCAACCTACTTTTTCTCTACTATTTTGGGCTCCTCGTCCATCAATACATCGGAAGCAGGCGATTGACCAACTTATACCTATTGGGAGGACTTTTTGGTGCTGGATTTTATGTCTTGATCTACAACATTGCCCCTTACTTCTCCCAAAATGTAGACAGTTCCATGATGCTGGGAGCCAGCGCAGGAGTATTTGCGGTGGTGGTAGGTGCGGCTACACTTGCCCCACAAACGACTTTTTTTCTATTTCTACTTGGGCCGGTCAAAATTGTTTACATCGCTGCATTCTATATCCTCCTTTCTTTTGCCAACTCCATTGGTGAAAATGCAGGGGGAGAAATCGCTCATTTGGGAGGGGCGATGCTTGGCTTCGGCTATATCTTCTTCTTGCGAAAAGGTTGGGACTTGGGCATGCCGATTCAAAAAGTAGGGATGTTTTTCGAAAAGCTATTCAGTAGAAGAGCCCCTAAAGTAAGCTACAGAAGGACTACTTCTGCGGCTACAGGATCTCGATCTGCAAAGACTGAGCAAACGAATTCCTTTACTAAGGATGCATTAAGCCAGGAAGAGGTAGATAAAATTTTAGATAAGATTGCCGAAAAGGGCTACGAGGGATTGACCAAGGAAGAAAAAAGAAAGCTGTTTGAGTACAGCAAGAAATAGCCTTTTCTATCTCGTAATTTTTTAACTTCCTTGCCTTATTTCCCAAGTGGAAAATCGAGACCAAAGCGGAAATAGGTCTGCTGGATCCCTTGGCTTTGAAATTTGAATTCGGTACTCAGTCCCACCCAATCGGTGAGTGGTACTACCGCACCTACCCCTACATTCGCACCACTTAGATTACGCTTGGTACCTGCTGTCCCAGATTGGGGATTTTCTGAAGTCAAACTATAGCCTGTCACCACATAGACTTGTGACTTGTCCTTGGAGAGGTAGTAGCGCAGGTCC
>JBANGF010000315.1:0-2633 GCA_037975655.1 Bacteroidota bacterium
GTCTTGGTCTGTAAACCAAAGGTGGTGTACCGAAACTTCCGTAGTGATGTTTTTCTCTTCCAGCGGAATGTCGTTGCGGAAAAGATCTGTCTCCTTGGCCGTACTCAGGTGGAGGATATGCAATCTGGCCCCATGCTTCTCGGCAAGTCCAATGGCCCGTTCGGTCGCTTCGTAGCAGGCTTGTTCGCTTCGAATCAAGGGATGGCAGGCGATGGACACGTTTTCCCCGTATTTTTCTCGGTAGAGTTCCTCATTTTTCTCGATAATCTCCTCCTTCTCGGAGTGGATGGCGATCAGGCCTTTGTGCGCTGCAAAAAGTTTCTCCAACATGGCGGGCTGATCTGCAAGGATATTTCCCTTTCCAGTAAAATACAGGCCATCGTCCGTGATGGCCAGGTGCTTGGAGGTGTCCCATTGGATGACCTCGTCCAGGTTGTCGGCGGTGATGCCCAGCAAGAATCCATAGTTGGCCAAAGATTTGGTGGATGCCAATTGGTATTTGTCGGCCCAAAGTTCCAGGGTCAAGGTATTGGGACGGGTATTGGGCATCTCGATAAAGGAGGTGACTCCACCGGCGATGGCTGCCTTGCTTTCGCTCGTGAGGTCAGCCTTGTGCGTTAGTCCGGGGTCACGAAAATGTACCTGTCCGTCGATCACTCCGGGTAGCAAGTACTTGCCGCGGCCATCTACGATCTGGTATTCCTCATGTGTAGGGATGGAACCGATTTTTTGAATGCGTTCACCTTGGATCAGGACGTCGGTAACTTGGATTTTGCCTTCGTTGACGAGGGAGACTTGCTGGATAAGTGTGGCTTGGGACATGGTAGTTGGAAATAGCTTGCTTTTACAAAGAACGGAGGTAATTGCTAGGATTACAATGGGTAGTGATCTTGAGGAGATAGTTTAACCAGGAAAATAGGAAAGATTTTAGGGTCAAGGCGATACCTAGAAATCAGGGAGCGTGAGGTAATTCTCCTGATTATTTCCTAGTTTGACTATCTCAATCCTACTACCTATGAATGCTTTCCCAAAATCACCTATCCTTAGACTATTTTTTTGTCTCCTCATTTACTTTGGCACTAGGAGTACTGTCACCAGCCAAATTGCACGTCAAGGGGGAGTTCCAAGAACAATTGTTACTACAGACGGAGAAATCGATGATGTGGATTCCTTTATTCGCATGTTGCTTTATGCCAATGAGTTTCGGATTGAGGGGTTGATTTATTCCTCCAGCATGTGGCACTACAAGGGAGATGGGAATGGAACCCTTTTTACTTCTGAAATGGAGATGACACGTAACATGTATGGTGCAAAGACCTCCTTGAGGTGGCCGGGTATATCCTGGATGAATCCGCTTCTAGATGCCTACGAACAAGTTTATTCCAACTTATCTCAACATGCTGCTGGGTTTCCTACAGCGGCTTACCTCAGGTCAGTAGTACGCGTAGGGAACATTGATTTTGAGGGAGATATGCGTGCAGATACCGAGGGATCCAATTTTATCAAAAAGAAGCTGCTGGATGATAACCTAGAGCCGCTCTACCTGCAGGTCTGGGGAGGAACCAACACGATCGCACGCGCACTGAAGTCCATTGAAGATCAATACAAGGGTACTCCAGAATGGGAGCAGATTTACAATAGAGTCACTAAAAAGGCCGTTCTCTATGCCATTCTGGATCAAGATGCTACTTACCGCAAGTACATTGCTCCGCATTGGCCTGATCTAAAGGTGTACTACAATTCCAATCAGTTTTGGTGTTTGGCTTATCCCTGGAAACGGGCGGTTCCTCCTTCCCAACAGTATCTCCTGGAAGGAAAATTTATGGGGGAAGAAATCATTCATAACCACGGTCCTTTGCTCAGTCAGTACTACAGCTATGGGGATGGACAGATGCAGGTTGGGGATGATGAACACATCCATGGAGATCCCAGCAAATTGGAGAATTCACAATGGGGAACATTTGGTATCTATGATTTTATCTCAGAGGGGGATTCACCTGCCTACTTGCACTTAATAGATGTAGGGATGGACAATCTCGAGCATCCGCAGTGGGGTGGTTGGGGTGGGCGTCTGGTGCAATCCGAAGCGCAGCCCAACCGATGGGAAGATGGGGCCAAGGTTTTGGATTACAATCCGTTTACCCAAAAAATGGATGCTACCTATCCACAAATTCGATGGATTGAAGCGCTTCAGGAGGATTTCGCCGCAAGGGCAGATTGGTGTGTACTGGATTATGCCAATGCAAACCATCCCCCTGTGGTGGAAGCGATTGGTGATACTTATAGAGCTGTAGCCGCAGGAGATCGACTAGTTTTTGAGGTGAAGACCCAAGATCCCGATGGAGATGAACTCACGATACGGTTTTGGATCTATGCTGAGGTGGGAACTTATCCTGTGCAGCCAGTAATGGTTCAGACAGACAATCGGGTAGAACTACAGCTTGACCCAACTTCCACCGGTCAGCTTCATGTAGTAGCCGAGGTGAAGGATAAGGGCCAGCATCCCATGACAAGGTACCGACGTTTTGTAGTGGAGGTAAAGCCTAAAAATTAGGTTGAGTTTTGAGATCAATCCAACATCCCTTTTCCTGCAAAAATCTTGGACAAAAACTTTTCAATGCGATTGAGGCGTG
>JBANGF010000351.1:0-2513 GCA_037975655.1 Bacteroidota bacterium
GCAACAGTCAAGTAAGTGGAAGTGACTTTTATTACTGAAAATGCGGTCGTACTCGTTGTACTTTTGGTTACCTAAACAACAACGACTATGTTTAATTTCTTTTCCTCAAAAGCAAAAAAATACGAAGACATTCCAGCAGGACCTTTTCACGACTTGATGACCCAACCCAATGCGGTGGTCATTGATGTGCGCACAGCTGGTGAATTTGCCGGAGGCAAACTTCGTGGAGCACGCAATATCGATATCATGTCTTCCAACTTCGTGTCACAAATCAAGAATCTTCCTAAAGACAAAAATTACCTCATCTACTGCCGAAGCGGCAATCGAAGTGGTCAGGCTTGTGAAATCATGTGCGAAGAAGGTTTTGAAAACGTAAAAAATCTGGCCGGTGGCATCATGAGATGGCCATTTCAGACCGTTTGACCTTATTGATGCTAACAAAAAAGCCTTTCCGAAAAGAAAGGCTTTTTTGTTAGCGTTTGGGCATTTTATTCAAAGCAATTCCTCTTTGCATCCTGGATTTGAAGGTAATTAGGTCTTCAGGGGCTTTTTTGCTGTGTTTGGTGCTGCGACCTTGAACTCGAGCACGCCACATTTTGAAGGAACTTTTTTTCATATGGAGTCGCATCAGTTGAATGGTCTCTCCCTCTGTAACTCCAAATTGACTTAAAATCGCATCAAAAGGGGTACGATCCTCCCAGGCCATTTCGATGATCCGGTCGATGGCTTCAGGCGAAAGTTCTTTTAATTTTTTCATTCTTCTAAAACCTTGAGGCGCTGGCAAAGTTTTAAGAATATGAAAATTTCTGTGGTCTGGTTGAAGCGTGATTTGAGGTTGAGTGATCACCAACCCCTGGCTGAAGCCATTGCCGCAGGTTTCCCGATTCTTCTGCTGTACTGCTTTGAACCTTCCTTGCTGGCTGCTCCCCAAAGCAGCGATCGGCATTGGCGCTTTGTGTGCGAAAGCCTCAAAGACATGGAACAGCGATTACTTCCCCTGAAGGCCAATCTGATGATCGTTAGAGACGAAGTAAAGATGGTTTTTGCCCAAATCCAACAAGATTATTTCATACAGGCCGTCTATTCTCATCAAGAAACGGGTATCGCGGTCACGTATGCCCGAGATCGGGAGATGGCCGCCTATTTCTCCGCCCAGGGCATCCCATGGAAAGAGTACCAGCAGCAGGGTGTGAAGCGCAAACGTAAAAACAGAAAGGGATGGGAGTCTTTTTGGCATGCCTTCATGACTGCTCCACTTGCGCATCCAGAATTTGATCGGGCTACCTTCGTGCCCATTCCTGAAGCGCAGCAACTCCAGCAGGTCTTCACCACCTTGCCTAAAGTTTGGACCACTTCACAAGACATCATGCAGCCTGGAGGAGAACGAAACGGGCGGAAGTACTTGAAAAGTTTTCTTGAAGAGCGTGTCAAAAATTACAGTAAACAGATTAGCAAGCCTGAAGGAAGTCGAACAGGCTGTAGCCGATTATCGCCCTATTTGGCTTGGGGATGTCTTTCGCTACGGGAAGTATTTCAAACCTCTATGCAAAAGTCAGCCACTGGTTTTCAAGCCCGAAATCTGGCTAATTTCCAGTCACGCTTACGGTGGCATTGCCACTTTATCCAAAAATTTGAAATGGAGTCCCGAATGGAAAAAGAGCCCATCAACCGGGGGTTTTTGGGCTTTCCCTACACCCCACAACCCGCTTGGATCAAGGCATGGGAAGAGGGCAAGACAGGCTTTCCCCTTGTGGATGCCTGTATGCGGTGCTTGCGAGAGACAGGCTACCTTAACTTCCGCATGCGGGCCATGGTGGTTTCTTTTCTTACCCACCACTTGGGTCAGCCTTGGAAGTCAGGTTCCGATCATCTTGCGCGGCTTTTTCTCGATTTTGAGCCAGGCATCCATTATCCCCAGCTCCAAATGCAGGCTGGTGTCACGGGGATTAATACGGTGCGAATCTATAATCCCGTCAAGCAATCTCAAGAACAGGATCCTGATTGCGTCTTTATCCGCAAATGGGTGCCTGAGCTGGCGCCAGTTCCCCTTGCATTTTTGCATATGCCCTGGGAACTGACTCCCCTCGAGTTGCAGGAACTCGGTTTTGCCTATGGCGAAACGTACCCTTATCCCATTGTGGACGTGGAAAAGGCAGCAGCAGAGGCTAGAGACCGCATCTGGGCGGCTCAAAAGGCTCCTGAAGTGGTAGCCGATTCGGTACGCGTATTGGCTAAGCATACCCTTACTAAACGTTGGTCCTAACATGAAAAAGCAACACCTTCCCACCAAAGTCTGTGTGGTTTGCAATCGCCCGTATACCTGGAGGAAAAAATGGGAGAAAAACTGGGAAGAAGTTAAGTATTGCTCCGACCGCTGTCGTGGAGAGGCTAAAAAGGTAAAGCCTGCCTAGCGGTAGGAGGCTGCATAAAATGCGAGCCAAAGAAACAAGGGGAGAAAATAGGAGAGGAGCACTACAGGGATGCTTTCTTGGATACTTCTACGACTAATCGTG
>JBANGF010000117.1:0-8365 GCA_037975655.1 Bacteroidota bacterium
TCACATACGGTTGGATCAGAATTAGCACAGTCAGCCAACTTGCCGGGAAGGCCACCGCCTCCCAATATGTTTTTACGCTGGACCATCTCACGCGCCTTACGAGCAGCGTGTCTAGCTTGGGCAGCAAGGATTACTTTACCAACGATAATCTTTGCTTCACGTGGATGCTCTTCAAGCCAAGCCTGAAGCACCTCAGATACTGCAGAGTCCACAAAACCCACCACATCGGAGTTGCCCAATTTGGTTTTGGTCTGTCCTTCAAACTGAGGTTCTGCTACTTTCACAGAAATGACTGCGGTAAGTCCTTCACGGAAGTCATCTCCAGAAACTTCAATTTTCAATTTTTCTAACATGCCCGACTTATCGGCATAAGCCTTAAAGGTACGGGTCAGTGCTCGTCTAAAACCCGTAACATGAGTTCCGCCTTCGTGGGTATTGATCGTATTTACGTAAGAAACCACGTTTTCCGTATAGGAACTGTTGTAATTAATCGCTACCTGTACAGGCACTTCTTGATTCACCGATTCGATGTAAATCGGGGTTTCGATGATTTTTTCGCGCGTCTCGTCCAAGTACTGCACAAATTCAACCAGCCCTCCTTCGGAGAAAAACTCATCCGACTTGGGTTGTCCATCCTCTATCTCACGCAAGTCCTGTAGGTGGATTCGGATACCCGAATTCAAATAAGCCATTTCGCGTAAACGCGTAGCGATGGTCTCGTATTTAAATTCAGTAATGGTGAAAATGCTATCGTCTGGTTTGAAATGAATGGTGGTACCACGCTTTTCTGTCTTGCCTATTTCTCTGGCTGGGTATTGAGGAACACCAATTTTAAATTCCTGTTCGGTAATGACTCCATTACGATAAACCGTTGCTTTCAAATCGGTAGAAAGTGCATTCACGCAGGAAACCCCCACGCCATGGAGACCACCAGAAACCTTATAAGTATCCTTGTCAAACTTACCTCCCGCATGGAGCACAGTCAAAACTACTTCAAGGGCAGATTTCTTCTCCTTTGGGTGCATGTCGGTTGGAATTCCTCTACCATTGTCCTCAACAGTGATGGAATTGTCTTCATTGACTGTAACTCGAATGGTATCGCAATGTCCTGCGAGAGCTTCATCGATGGAATTATCGACTACTTCCCAGATGAGGTGGTGTAGGCCTTTAATCCCTACATCCCCGATGTACATGGCGGGACGCTTTCTAACTGCTTCTAGGCCTTCTAATACTTGGATATTACCAGCGCCATAATCTTCTGGATTGCTTAATTTTTCTTCACTCATGGTTTGGTATAATTCCCTGGATTTGGGTGGGTTGGTACTATGGGTAAATGACTTATCAGATAAGCCGCAATTTAGAAAAAAAAAGTGACTTCTTAAGGTGTTTTTGCAAAGGTTTAAATGAAGTACTCACAGGAAAATTTGGGTAATTAAAAACCAAATATTATTCTGAAAAAATATTTTTTTTTAAAATCTTGAAAATTTTTTCATGTTAAAAACAAGGCTGTATATCGCTGATTTTCAGCTTTTGATTTTTTTTGTTAAAATTTTCTTGTTTTTTTTTAAACAAAATTTTTATCTGAAAACTTATCTAGTTGTAAAAGTTAGTTAACATCAACCAAAACCAAAAAAACTATGAATTACACGTTATTGGCTGATCTTGTCGGTTTAGATAAGATCATCAACTCAGACCCAGTAGCAATTACCTTCTTCATCGGGTACATGGCTATGTTTGCCTCTGCAGTTTTCTTCTTCGCAGAAAGAAACTCAGTGGAAGGAAAGTGGAAACTTTCCCTTTTGGTATCCGGATTGATCACGGGTATCGCTGCAGTACATTACTATTACATGAGAGATTTCTATCTACAAACAGGATCTAGCCCCACGGCTTTCCGTTATGTAGACTGGACCTTGACTGTACCTTTAATGTGCGTTGAGTTTTACCTATTGACAAAGCCTTTCGGCGCCAAAGGTTCCACGTTATTTAAGTTGATCGTGGCTTCCTTGGTCATGTTGGTAACTGGATACATCGGAGAAACTTCCGGTCTAGACAGCAACATCATGTGGGGTATCCTTTCAACAGTAGGTTACTTGTACATTGTGTATGAAGTATTTGCTGGTGATGTGGCCAAATTGGCAAGCAGTTCCAACAGCGCAGCATTGGGAAGAGCAATGTTCCTATTGAAGATCTTCATCACTTTAGGATGGTCAATCTACCCTATCGGTTACATGGTACTTCCAGGAAACTTGCTTTCTGGCATGTTTGAAGTAAGTTCTATCGATTTGTTCTACAACCTTGCCGATGCGATTAACAAAATTGGTTTTGGTTTGGTAGTTTACTCAGTAGCAGTTGCTGAAAGCAGCAAAAAATAAGATTTAATTAGGCTGCCTATGTGAATGCATAGGCAGCTTTTTTTTATATGAAGAAATACGACTACATACTAGCAGGAGGAGGATGCGCAGGTTTAAGCCTGGTCTACCATCTACTAGATAGTAGTTTGAAAGATTCCAAAATCCTTATCCTTGAACCTACTCTTGGAGAGGTTCCCAACAAAACTTGGTGCTACTGGAACACAGCAGCCCTACCCATTCACCCAGAAGCGGCTCGATTTTCCTGGAACTCATTTTACCTACAGCAAGGAAAGCAGCAATATCAGCATGGGTTAGAAAATTTGTCTTATTATCACCTTAACTCGCACGACTTCTATGCTCACGTGTTGGAGAAAATTAAATCCTTTCCCAACGTGTATTTTTTGAAGGATGAAGTAAGTGCTATTCACTGTACCGAAAAAGAAGTTCAGATTGAAACCAAAATCTCAGGAACTTACAGCAGCAGTTATGTATTTGATTCACGCAATTTTGTAAGTAATGAGTCACAAAATATTTTAAATCAGGTTTTTATAGGTTTACGAATAAAGAGTCAAACTTCCGTATTTGACCCCAACTCCATGGGTTTGATGGATTTCGACACGCCTTCCTCTTCAGGCTTTGATTTCATCTACACGCTTCCCTTCTCTAGCCAAGAAGCCTTGATCGAATACACTGCCTACACCAGCGAAGAGCGCGAAACAGAAGCACTTTTGAGTTCACTTAAGGCTTTCCTAAATCAAAAATATGGAGCGCTTGAGTACGAAATCACCTTTCAAGAATCTGGTCAGATTCCAATGACCACCCGAGTTCAGCCACCAACCTCCGGACCTCGGCATGTTCGAATTGGTACGGCAGCAGGCTGGACCAAGCCCTCGACGGGCTACACTTTCGCGCAAATTCAAGAAAACTGTAACTTACTAGTTACTCGCTTGGAACAAGGAGCCACTCAAGACCTTCTATTCCCTCGGAAATCACGTTTCGTTTTCTACGACAATATCCTATTAAGCATCGCGCACCATTGGCCGAAGCGCCTTCCTGCCCTATTTATCAATCTATTTTCAACTTCTTCTCCCGACTTAGTTTTTCGCTTTTTAGCAGAAAAAACGAGTTTCTGGGAGGAACTCCGGCTCTTGTCTCGTTTGAAATTTGGTATTTTCTTAAAAGGACTTACCCGCTATGGCACGTATTGAATACATTGCCAAAGCCCTCGGTCTTGGAATCGCAATTCTTTTTATACTATTCCCGGGTATCTCCCAATCCCTCCAGTTTACAGTATTTGGACTGGTCTTGCTCCTAGTAGGCATTCCACACGGCGGCATAGATCACTTGATCCACGACCCGGACATCCGACCTCAGGGATTGGTTTCCTTTATCCTTCGTTACCTCCTACTCATGCTAGGTTACGGGCTCTTGTGGTGGTTTGTACCCCTTGCAGCATTGATCGCATTCCTGGGGATGTCAGCCTATCATTTTGGCCAATCGCATTTTCTGGAACAAGGTAAATTAGACACCCGAGAAGGATTGCTCTACCTGCTCAAAGGCGCGTTTTTCCTATTCCTCATTCTTTTTGGAGATTGGGCCATGACCCAAGAAATCTTGAGTTCCATGATCTCATTAGACCTTTCTGAAGAATTTAGACTGGGAATTTTGGGTTTCTTGTTGGTTAGTTCTCTTATCGCTCAAGGCTTCAGTGCCAAGCCTTTCGGCTTAACCGATGGACTGGATTACTTGATTCTTGCCCCAATTCTCTATTTCAGCCCGTTGCTGATTAGTTTCAGCGTGTATTTTGGATTTTGGCACTCCCTACCCAGCATGCTTGCTGAGTATACTTACCTGAGCCAAAATCCTGCCTTCAATTCCCCCTTGAAATTTGGGAAACAATTGCTCCCCTTTTCTGGAATAAGCTTGTTGGGCATAGCAGGAATCCTTTTCGCAGGACTTGAATTCCTAGAACCAAATCAATTGTACTTGCTGTTTTTTGTGCTGATTTCCCTGATTTCCCTTCCCCATATCCTGTATATGGATACCTTTTTGAAAGAGAAGTTTCAAAATTGACCTGTGGTCAACATAACCAAGGTGCAGGCTTCGAGCGCTTCAATACCTGCTGCTTTTGCCTTGGAAAAAAATTCAAGATGCTCTGTTCCTGGATTAAAAATGATACGTTTCGGTCCGAGGCCAATCAGGTAATCCACCCATTCGCTCTGGTTTTGAGGCCCCAAATACAAGGTTATCGTGTGAATTCCCGCTAATATGGGCTTTTGCCGCAAGTCCACAATTTCCTTTCCGAAAACGATCCCTTTTTTGATTCCCATTGGTATAAAAGGGAGACCCTTGGCCTGCAATAGTTCTGCCGCTCGGTAAGCATAGCGCTCTGGATTATCCGTAGCACCTACGATTAGAGTCAATTTTTCCTTATTTGGCGCGCTGTCCATAGTGGCGATCCCGCTCGAAAGTGTCCATATGGCGGTGCTTTTTACTATCGTAAATGTCGTCTAGCGTGAGTAATATTCCAGTCTCCTCCACTTCCCCAAACTCATCATTCAGGGCTGTTCCAAAATTTTTCATGGTTGGAGAAAGGTTCATGTAGGCATTGATCAATGGAGGGATGTTCTCCCCCAAGGCACGAATTCTTCCATTAAGCACTTTGTATCCCTCCTTGTAGTCCAGCCCATCAAAGGGGTTGGGTTGGGAAAGGATATCTGTTTCATAGCTCAACCTTAGCTTTCTCTTAGGTTTCACTAAATCCTGATTGTCAGGAAAATAATGATTCATAAAATAGAGCAATAAATCCCGCGCTTCCCGATTGTAATGGGGGTACATGGTTACTTTTCCAAACAAGTATTTGACATTGGGATGCAGGAGCACAAAGGCACCCAACCCATCCCAAAGATTGTCCAGGCTAAACATTCCCTTGCGGTTGTCCAAACTAGGCTGGTAACTGGGCTGAACGAATGATCTCCCCAACTCAATCGTGTAGGGCAAGTAATCTTGAATGAATTTTGAAGAAAAGTCAAACAAATGCTTGGTTGAAAGTTGAATTTCCCCATCTGGCCCTAAGGCATTTGTGCAACAAATGAGTCGATACCCTGCCACAATTTCTTCGTCCTCCTCATTCCAGGTAATGAGCTGCTCGTAGCAAGTTTCGCTCGTATCATTCTCATCTAGGTCCAATTCCATACCTGTACCTCCTCCTGCAGCTCGAAAAGTCAATTCTCGAAGTCTACCGATCTCGCGTACCACATTTGGCGCATTGTGGTAATTGACCACGTAAACCAGGTTGTCGCCATTGTTGGTGTAGCGAAGGAAGCGCGCTGGGGTAAGTTCGGCCTTCAGAAGTTCACGGTCCACCGCGGGGATAATCGCTTTCACCTCAGTCATTCGATTTTCCAAGTTCATACACTTTTGATTTCATGTGGTCTGCCCACTCTGGATTGGATTTGCTTTGGTCAAAATAGGTATAGGGTATTGGCTTTCCAAGTGTGATGTGAATTTTACCTTTGCGCTGTTTGTACATTTCATCCACCAACCAGAACATTTCCAGGTTTACCTTCAAACCAATTTTCTTCCTAAAATTGGCTAGATTATAAAAAAAGGAAGAATTTCTCCCAGAAATATGGGTTGGAATGACTGGCAGTTGGTATTGTTTTGCCTTGGCAATAAAGCTCTTTTTCCAAAGCAAATCCTTGATCCCTTCTTCCTGCTTTCTCGAAACTAGTCCAGCAGGAAAAATCAACACCACATATCCCTTGGAATACACTTCCTCAATGCGCTGATTGGCCTCTGTGGAATTTTTTCCAAACTTATTGACGGGTACAAAGATGGGTTCGAAATTATTGAAAGTCATCAGCAAGTCATTCACCAAAATGCGCACATCTGGACGAATTTTTCCGATGGCTTGAACAAAAGCAATCCCGTCCATTCCACCCAGAGGATGGTTGGATGCCAAAATCACACCTCCGGTTTTTGGGATATTTTCCGCTCCACTTACGGTAACGTCCATCTCAAATTCCTGAATCAGGGCATTGGCAAAGTCCCAACCTTTTTTGGAAAGGTGCTTATTCAGCACCGAATTGAGCCATTCTTCGTGTGTCACCCGCTTCACATAACGAAGCAAAAAACCAGGCATCCACTTCAGGAGACTTGGGTTCTTTAAAGCAATCGCTTTTTCAATATCTATAAATTTTTGAGACATGGCCCAACACAGAACAAGGGTTAATTTCTACCTGCTAGCCCACAAAAGGGCTAACTATTCAAAAATAGAAAAAAATCTAGCATACAAACCCCGAACAAGCCCTTGGTTTTCTAGTTTCCTGAAAACCAAGTACCTTGATTTGGAATTGAACTCCTAAAAAATGAACCTAGTTCTTACCGGAAGTACCTCCGGAATCGGATGGGAAACCCTCCTCGCACTTTTGCCCCAGTTTGACCGGGTATTTCTACCCGTGAGAAACCTGGCCAAGGCCGAAAAGTTGATTCAGCACCTTCCCCAAAAGGAGAAAATAGTGCTGATTTACCTTGATCTAAGCAATCTAGCCTCAATCAAAGCAGGAGCAGGAGCCATAGGCAACCAAGTGGATGCAATCCAGGTGCTGATCAACAATGCTGGAGGAATGTATCCCGCAGGAAAACGTACGGCAGAAGGGCTTGACCTCAGTTTCACCAGCAACCATCTCGGACAGTTTCTTTTGTTCCAAGAACTACTCCCTGCTTTGATCAAAGGCAAAGCCAAGGTGATCCAAGTAAGTTCGGAGGCCCACCGAATCGCAGGTCCTCCTCAACAAGATTTTTCGCTTCGAAAATCTGCTAGCACAGTAACCTCTTATGCAAAAGTTAAATTATATAATATTTTGTTTACCAATGAGATAAAAATTAAATATGAAAGCGAAGGATTAAGCGCGTATTCCCTACATCCAGGTGCTGTGCGAACGGCCTTTGGCTCGGAAGCCTCTCCTTGGGCCAAAGGATTGATTGCCTTTACCAAGCTTTTTTTTATCTCCCCAAAAGCCGGTGCAGCCACCACGATTTTTCTGGCTACCACACCTAAGGAAAATCTAAAAAATGGGGGCTATTACAAGAACAAAAAGTTAAGCAGCCCCTCCACGCTTTCCAGAGATCCGAAATTGGCAAAAGCGCTTTGGGAGTTGAGCTTAGCAGAAATCCAACGGGTATTGACAAACACCGGTACCCGCAAGCAATAAGAAGCCCACGAAAATCTGTAGTTTTGCAGCAATGAAAGACTTGATCCTATCCCTTTCCCCAGGACCTTGGAAAGAATACGAACTGATGGATACAGGAGGCTTCGAAAAATTGGAGCGCTTTGGAAAATTTATCTTGAGTCGTCCTGAACCCCAAGCCATCTGGGACAAATCCCTACCAGATGCTGAATGGAAAAAGTTGGCCCACGCCCACTTTGCCAAGGAGAAAAACAATCCCGAAAAAGGGCAATGGCAGCAACTGAAGCCCATGCCTGACCACTGGCAACTACCCTATGAAAATGCAGAAGGGCTAAATATGACCCTCAATCTCTCCCAAACCTCCTTCAAGCACATCGGTGTTTTCCCGGAGCAGGCGGTTAATTGGGATTATTTGTACCGAAAATTGAAGGCTTTTCCGACGCCCAAGCCCAAAGTCCTTAACCTGTTTGGCTATACGGGTGCGGCTAGCGTGGCCGCAAGGGCCGCTGGCGCAGAGGTGTCCCACCTGGACTCAGTGAAGCAAGTGGTGACTTGGACCAAGCACAACATGGAATCTTCGGGCCTAGACGGCATCCGCTGGATCGTGGATGATGCGATGAAATTTATCAAGCGTGAAGCCCGTCGTGGCAATGTGTACCAGGCCATCGTCTTGGATCCTCCCGCCTACGGAAGAGGTCCAGAAGGGGAAAAATGGATCCTGGAGGAGCAAATCAACGAAATGCTGAAAACCTGTGCAGCCATTCTTGATCCAAAAGATCACCTCCTACTACTCAACATGTATTCCCTGAGTTTTTCTTCCTT
>JBANGF010000144.1:0-3710 GCA_037975655.1 Bacteroidota bacterium
GGGCCAGTACCCCTCAAAATGCAGCACTCATGCAGGTCTTTGTGAGTATGTACAATTTGGAAGAATCCATTACCAAAAGTTGATATGGAAAATGAATTTTTAGAACAGGGACTCAACCACAACAGAAGGAAATTCCTTTCTCGCCTAAGTTTAGGCGTCGGTAGCGTAGCCTTGGGGTCTTTATTAATTCCAGATCTTTTTTCAGGAAAAAAGGAGGCAGAAGAATCCTTAATGCGTGCCTTGCCGCATTTTGCTCCCAAAGCGAAGCGGATCATCTACCTCTTTCAAAATGGGGCCCCTTCCCAGTTGGAAACCTTCGATTACAAACCCCAACTCATCAAAAATTTTGGGCAAGAACTTCCAGAATCCATTCGTATGGGTCAGCGCTTGACGGGGATGACAGCGGGCCAAAGTTCCTTCCCCTTGGTTGGTTCCTATTTTGAATTTAACCAATACGGACAAAGTCGAGCCTGGATTTCTTCGCTTTTTCCGCACCTATCTGCGGTAGTCGATGACTTATGCATTGTCAAATCCATGCATACCGAAGCCATCAACCATGATCCGGCATTGACCTTTTTCCAAACAGGAGCCCAGGTGGGCAACCGACCTAGCATGGGTTCCTGGTTGAGCTATGGGCTTGGAAGTGAGAATGAAAACCTACCCGCCTTCTGTGTGCTGCTCAGCCGGGGCAAAGGAAATGGGCAGGGTGTCTATTCAAAATTATGGTCCAGTGGCTTCTTGGACGCAAGACACCAAGGAGTGCAATTTTCAAATTCCGAAGATCCAGTCCTCTACCTTTCCGATGCCGAAGGCATGAGCAAAGATCAGCGAAGAAGAATGCTCGATCAACTGGCTGCTATGAATGAGCTTAGCTACCAAGAGTTTAATGACCCACAAATCACCACGAAGGTGCAGCAATACGAAATGGCTTTCCGTATGCAAACGGCCGTACCCGAAATCACAGACGTGAGCAAGGAGCCAGATGCAGTGGTCAAATTGTATGGCCCAGATTGCTTA
This sequence comes from Bacteroidota bacterium, assembly GCA_037975655.1. GTDB lineage: Bacteria > Bacteroidota > Bacteroidia > Cytophagales > Cyclobacteriaceae > Algoriphagus. The sequence continues at coordinate 1,018 of JBANGF010000144.1, forward strand.
GTACCCGGTACCTATGCGGCAAACTGCCTGTTGGCACGAAAACTTTCTGAAAATGGAGTACGCTTTGTGCAACTCTACCACCAAGGATGGGATACCCATGACAACCTGCCCAACCAGATGATTGGCCAGGCCAAAGATGTAGATCAAGCGTCTGCAGCACTCATTACGGATTTAAAACAACGCGGACTACTTGACGAAACCTTGGTGATTTGGGGAGGAGAATTTGGAAGGACCAACTACTGTCAAGGAAAAATTGCCCCCGAGAACTATGGTCGGGACCACCACCCACGTGCTTTCTCCATATTCATGGCTGGCGGAGGCGTCAAATCAGGCATGGTCTATGGGGAAACCGATGACTTTGGATACAATATCCAAGAAAATCCAGTGCACGTGCATGACTTCCAAGCCACCGTCATGCACCTGATGGGGATTGACCATGAAAAACTAATTTACAAACACCTGGGGAGAAGGTATCGATTGACCGATGTGCATGGAAAAGTGGTGAATGATTTAATAGCTTAAACGTCCACTTCGTGAATTCTACTAAGCTAAAAACCTTACTTGAAAACCTCCTCATTTTTTGGTGTGGGTTAACGGCCATTTTGTTGGTTGGAGGGGAAAATATCCAACTGCCCACTTGGCTTCAGGTGGTTGGAAGGTTGCATCCCCTATTCCTACACTTCCCCATCGTACTCCTCCTTTTGGCAGCAGCCTTGCTTTGGATTCGAGATGAAAATCGAATTCGGTACTTCAGTTGGTTGCTTCTGCTTGGAGCCAATTTGGCTGGAGTTACGGTGATTGCAGGACTTTTCCTAGCCACAGAAGATTACAGCAGTGATTCCCTTAACTACCACAAATGGACTGCCATCTGTAGCCTAGGGGTGGCGGTAGCCTTGTATTTTCTTCGAGAGCAAACCTTACCCATTCTGCGCTCCCTATCCATCAGTCTGGGTCTAATCCTTGTCCTAACGGGCCATTTCGGAGCCGAATTGACGCATGGATCGGATTTCTTACTCGCCCCATTAAAGCAACCTATTGACAATACACTCACCTTAGAGAATGCAGAGGTATTTAATGATTTGGTCAAACCCATTTTGGAGGCGAAATGTGTAGCCTGCCATAACGCAAGCAAGGTAAAGGGAGAGCTTCGGCTGGACCAGCTTACTGGAATCCAAAAAGGAGGAAAGTCAGGGCCGCTCTTTGTAGCAGGTAATCCAGAACTCTCCCTAATGATCCAGCGTATCCATCTTCCCCTGGAGGATGAAGATCACATGCCCCCTAAGGATAAGTTACAGCTTACAGATGAGGAACTAGAAATCCTTCGTCTTTGGGTGATTTCAGGAGCACGATTTGATCAAAAAGTGGCTGAACTCCCGAAAGAAGAAGCCTTTTTCCAGTTGGTAGCCAATCGATTTTCCCAAGAGAAAATTTACGACTTCCCTGCGGCTGATCCAGATGAAATTTCCTCCCTCACTACGTTCTTTAGAAAAGTTAGTTCGCTCTATCCTGGTTCCCCCGCCCTTGAAGTGGCCTATTTTGGAGCTTCTGCCTTTGATCCCAAGTCACTAAAGGAATTGAGTTCCATCCAGGATCAGGTGGTCAAATTGACCTTAAATCGTATGCCTCTCCAAGATGCAGATCTAGGTATATTGTCTGATTTTCAGAACCTTGAATCTCTTCACCTCAACTTTAGTGATGTGCCTAGCCAAGAACTAGAGAATATCCTAAACTTGCCAAACCTTAAGGTCCTTGCCCTATCTGGAAACCCATTGGATGAAACAGGAATCAAGACCTTGGAAAAGATGACCCAATTGGAGAAGCTTTACCTTTGGCAAACAGGACTGGATGAGGCCAAAAAAAATAGGTTAAGCAAGGCCCTTTCTTCCACAACAATTGATTTTGGCTATCTAGACAAAGGCATCATTTACCCACTCAATCCTCCAAAGATCAAGATAGCTAAAACCATCTTCGAAGGTCAAACAGAGGTGATTTTATCGCATCCGATTAGTTCCACTGAAATCCGATACACGCTAGACGGTAGCCTCCCGGATAGCGTCAGTAGTCCCGTTTACAAAAATCCTATTAACCTCACCGCCTCCACCTCACTCAGAGCAAGGGCATTTGCCTCAGGCTGGATAGGTAGTAGTGATACCAAAGAACTGTTGATCAAAAAAGGAACGACACCAAGCAGTTTCAGTTTGGCAAACCCTCCGAATCCAAAGTATGCCGCTAAAGGGGCTAGCAGTTTATTTGATGGAGTCAAGGCCAAGGCCAACCATACTACTGGAGACTGGCTAGGCTTTACAGATACACCCTTGGACATCACCCTTTCAGTGAGTACCAGCCAACCCAAAAAGGTGGAGTTAAGCCTTCTATTGCATGAAGGCGCCTACATCTTCCCTCCCCAATCGGTCGAAGTTTGGATAGGATACAAAGGGAAATGGAGCAAGGTCAAAGTGGCTCCACAACCCATTCCCACACAAATCCAAGACCCACGATTTGGCTTGTTGGGGATCCCCTTGCCTAATTCTCCGTTTGATCAAATTCGCTTGAAGGTAAACCCCATCGCCAAATTGCCTGCCTGGCATCCTGGAGCAGGAGCAAAAGGCTGGGTATTTGTGGATGAAGTCCTGATTCATTAATTCAATCTCCCGTATCATGGTTGCCCTAGCCTATAAAAAATACCAACAGCT
>JBANGF010000175.1:0-4698 GCA_037975655.1 Bacteroidota bacterium
GGGGACTTGGATCTTGTCGTCAATAACCTCAATGAACGTGCCTTTGTATACCGAAACAATAGTAACCCTGGCACCACTGCTAACTTTCTCAGCCTAGATCTTGGCAATGCTTTTGGAACCAAAGTTAGAATTCATACGGCTGGAGAGTCTCAAGTCCAAGAATTTCAGCCTGTCAAAGGCTACATGTCATCGGTAGATCCTCGATTGAATTTTGGATTAGGAAAACATACTCAGGTAGATTCGGTACAAATCGATTGGCCTTCAGGAAAGCAAACGGTCCTTAAACACGTGCCTGCCAACCAAGTTCTTTTTCCAAAAGAATTAGATGGAAAAATAGGAAATCCAGTAGTCATTCGCACAACACCTACCTTTACTCCTAGCTTGAACTATCCCTTTTCCTACAACCACCGAGAAAGTGAGTTTGTAGATTTTGATCGGGATCGCCTACGCTTCTGGTCCATCAGCAACGAGGGGCCACGAACCAGCCAAGCCGATATCAATGGAGACGGACGTTTGGAATTAATTATTCCTGGCGCCAAAGGCCAATCTACTTCCCTTTGGAAGCAATCTACCTCTGGCACTTGGACCAATACCCAAACTTTCCTTTTTGACCAGGATAGTCTATCGGAAGATGTGGTGTCCCACTTCTTTGATGCCAATGGCGATGGAGCAGTTGACCTTTTGATAGGCAGCGGAGGAATTGAATTTTCAGACTTTGCTCCTAGTTACCAGGACCGTTTGTATCTCAATGATGGTAAGGGGAATTTTTCCAAATCCGCGCAGCAATTTTCCCCTACTCCAACTTCTTTTATCCTCAGTTGGGATGGGGACCAGGACGGAGACCTTGACCTGATCATCGGGCAACGTGCCTTTCCCTTTGGTTACGGAATTCCTGTCGGGGTACAGTTTTGGGAAAATGATGGGAATGGAAATTTCGTGGATCAAAGCGCTACCCTAGGCAAGCCTTTTGCTTCCTTGGGTATGCTAACCGATGGAGCACTAGCTGATCTGGATGGAGATGGTAAAACAGAGCTGCTACTGGCAGGAGAATGGATGGCTCTCCAAATTTTTTCTTTTGACAAGGGTGCTTGGAGCGATCGTACTGCACAATTTGGCCTTGAAAACACTATTGGATTTTGGAAGCGACTATATCTTGGAGATATCAATGGAGATGGGAAAACAGATCTGATTGCAGGAAACTTCGGAACTAACTCCAAATTAAGGACCAGTACAGAAAAACCCCTTCGGTTGGCCATCAATGATTTTGATCAAAATGGCTCCATAGAACATATTTTGCACTTCCAAGAACAGGGGAAAAGCATACCTTTAGTACTCAAAAACACGCTTGTTAGACAAATTCCATCCTTAAAAAAACAAGTGTTGACCTATGCCTCCTACAAAGACAAAACATTGGAAGAGCTCTTTCCCCAATCGGTATGGGCAAATTCATTAATTTTACAGGCAGATAGGATGGAAACTACCCTTTGGATCAACCAAGGAAACGGAAAAATGGCGCAAGAAGAACTCCCTATGGAAGTTCAGTATGCCCCTGTTCATGCCATCACCGTATTGTCAAGACCTGGGAAATCTTCCTTAATTCTTCTGGGAGGAAATGAAAGCCGAATCAAACCTGAACTTGGCACCCAATTAGGTAGTTATGCTTGGGTGCTAGAAAAAGATAGTAACAACAACTGGAAAGCCTTAAAACCTCAAGAAAGCGGGCTCTTCGTCTCAGGTGAGGTTCGAGATTTTCAATGGATTCAATCCAACAACCAAACACACTTATTCGTATTTCGAAACCATGACAAACCCTTGGTATTTACTGTTCGCTAGTCTTTTCGTTTTGTTTATTTCCTCCTGTACCTCTGAATACCAGCAGCTAGAAAAGCGAGAATTGGAATCTGGGAAAGTGGTAAACCAACTTTTCTTTGGACTGGAACTTGGTATGGACCAAAAACAATTTTTCGAAACCTGCTGGGAGCGCAATAAAGAAGGGGTGCTGACCAATGGTCCAAGTGAACTTTCCGTAGAACACAGCTTGGTATTTCCCTCGGGAAACCCAGGTAAAATGCGCTTCTATCCAGAATTTGAAGAGGGAAAAATCTACCTGATGCCCGTGGAATTTTCCTACGACGGTTGGTCCCCTTGGAATGACTCTCTTAGTGTAGAAGTCCTTCGAGCCGACGTAGTAAAACTTTTTGAACAATGGTATGGGGAAGGATTTATTGAAGTAACCAATGAAGATAAATCCCAAATTGCATTCGTAAAAATGGATGGAAATCGACGCATCCGAGTTTTCAAAAAAACGATTTCTTCAGTTCGTGCAGAAATCGTAGACCTACCTATTCAAAAAAAGCTTAGTCAAAAACCTGAATGAAAAAGCTCCTTGGCGGTTTACTTTACCTTGCCCTCTTCAGCTCAGCCTGCAACACTAAGGAAGAAACTCCTCCTTTATTTGAGGAGATTGCTCCCGAATCCTCTGGAGTCAACTTTAAGAATGACCTAACCTTCGATGAAGAATTCAACGTCTTCACTTACAGAAACTACTACAATGGAGGTGGAGTCGCCATAGGGGATGTCAACAACGATGGACTTGCAGACTTGTACTTCACGGCCAACCTAGGCCCCAATCAACTATATCTCAATAAGGGCAACTTTCAATTTGAAAATGTAACTGAAAAGGCAGGAGTGGCCGGTACACGGGCTTGGAGCACCGGAGTAGCCATGGCTGATGTCAATGGAGACGGGTGGATGGATATTTACGTCTGCAACTCTGGCGACGTAAAAGGAGATAACAAACAGAACGAACTCTTTATCAATCAAGGGGATGGGACCTTCCAAGAACAAGCAGAAGCCTATGGCCTAGCCGATCAAGGTTTCTCCACCCATGCCGTATTTTTTGATTACGACAAAGACGGTGACTTGGATGTTTACCTGCTCAACAATTCCTACCAAGCCATTGGAACCTTCAATAAAATGCAAAATGAACGGCCTGTTCGTGATCCGGTGGGAGGAGACAAACTCTTCCGCAACGATGGGGAAAAATTTACCGATGTGAGCGAAGAAGCTGGTATCTATGGATCCGTGATTGGGTTTGGCTTGGGGATTACAATTGGTGATGTGAATCAAGATACCTGGCCAGACATTTTTATTTCCAATGACTTTTTTGAAAGAGATTACCTCTACATCAATAACCAAGACGGTACCTTCACCGAGACTATAGAATCCTCTATGCGCTCCCTGAGTGCTGCCTCCATGGGCGCTGATATTGCCGACCTCAATGGGGATGGACTTTTGGATATTTTTGTGACAGACATGCTTCCAGAGCACCCTACGCGACTCAAGCAGGTCACCACCTTTGAAAGCTGGGATAAGTACCAATTCAATAAAACGCACGGCTACCATTACCAATTTTCCCGCAACATGCTTCACCTCAACAATGGGGACGGAACCTTCAGTGAAGTGGGCAGACTCGCCAATGTAGAAGCTACGGATTGGAGCTGGGGAGCCCTCCTCTTTGATATGGACAATGATGGCAAACGTGACATCTTTGTAGCCAATGGGATCTACCAAGACATTACTGACTTGGATTACCTCAACTTTATCGATGACGAGGACACTAAAGTCAAAATCATTTCTCAAGATGGAGTGGATTACAAAGCACTCATCGATCCTATACCTGTTACTCCCATCCCGAATTATGCCTATAAAAACCATGGTGACCTCCACTTTGAAAATGTTGCGGATCAATGGGGTTTAGGCAAAGCCATCCATTCAAATGGAGCCGCTTATGGGGATTTGGATAATGATGGTACCTTAGATTTGGTGGTCAACAACGTAAATGCAACCGCCCAAATATTTAAAAATAAGGGTAAAAGCCTGCAACCAGAGCACCATAGCATACAATTGCAATTGGTAGGTAAAGGAAAAAATACGGGGGCTATAGGCACACAGATTCAAGTTAAAGCTGGCGATCAGGTCTATTACACCGAACAAATGCCCAACCGAGGCTTCCAATCCAGCGTTGATCCAAAAATAACCATTGGTTTGGGCAAAGTCACCCTGATTGACGAGATCAAGGTCTTATGGCCCGATGGAAGTTTTACTCAGTTGGCTAAGGTACCTGTAGACCAGCTGCTCAAATTAAGTTGGGCAGAAGCTGGAGCATTACCAGAAGGAACTTCCTTTTTTACTGCCCCAAGTCCAGCCAAATTTGTAAAAGAGATCAACTCGGGGCTTGACTTTACACACCAGGAGAATGAGTTTATTGATTTTGATCGAGATCGATTAACCTACCTGATGCTCTCTACAGAAGGCCCAGCATTTGCCAAAGGGGATGTCAATGGAGACGGCCTCGAAGACTTATTCTTTGGAGGTGCCAAATCCCTTCCTGGCAAACTTTACCTTGCTAAAAAATCTGGGGGATTTACTTACCAGCCTCAAGAAGCTTTTGACCTAGACGCTATTTCAGAAGATACAGATGCTGAATTTTTCGATGCAGACAAGGACGGGGACGCAGACTTATTTGTGACCTCTGGAGGAAATGAATCCGGTTTTGGAAGCCTAGATCTTGCCGATCGCCTCTACCTCAACGATGGCAAAGGCAACTTTACCAAAGGGTTTCATACCGGGCTTATAGGCATTTTTGGAAGTAGCTCTGTAGTCGAACCCCTAGATCTAAACGGAGATGGAGCCATG
>JBANGF010000206.1:0-6908 GCA_037975655.1 Bacteroidota bacterium
CCACGCTCTTCCAAGAGGGTGATTTGACGGCTCAATTCGGGGAGTTTGAGTGTTTCATGGTGATTTTCAGGAAGATCAAAGTCAGTAGGAGAAATGGAGAGCACCGTATCCATCGCATTTCCTGTAAAGTAATCCTCCCCCTTTTCCTTTAACACGCGTAACCTCCAATTTTCCAGCCTCCAAACATTCTTGGTTGTATCCCATTGAATCAAATCGGAGGAAAGTTTAGAAATTAATTTACCATCACGGATTTCCTCCAAGGTGAAATTGTACCCTGTATTGCTAGTCTTGTAAAATCGACTGATGTACGCATAGGCATTGGGGCCGACCTTGATGTGAATATTGGGATCCGTGGAGGCATCCCCCTTCTCGAGGTATTGCATTCGGAATTTGGCCACGCCTGCAGTGGCTCGGGGCAGCACCCATCCATTGAGTACAAAACTGGTAGTACCAATCAAGGTAGCAGCAATAAGAAATGGGCGAAGCAAGCGAATAAAACTGATGCCTGAACTCAAAATGGCTACAATTTCCGTTCTGCCGGCCATCTTAGAAGTAATAAAAATAACGGAAATGAAGACCGTAATCGGGGTCAGCAGGTTGTTCAAATACAACCCGTAATTGCCCATGTAAGCAAGAATGCCTCCAGTGGGGACCTGGTTACGAATGTAGGTGTCGTTTTTTTCAGTGAAATCCAAGACCAAAACCACCAAAATGAGGAGGACAACTACAAAAAAGTAGGTCTTCAAAAACTCTTTGATGATGAGCTTGTCGAGAATTTTCATGTTACAATCTAGTACTTACTTTTTTGACCATCGCCGTTTTCCAGCTGCCAAAATCTCCGGCCTGAATATGTTCCCTTGCCTGCCCTACGAGCCATAAGTAAAAAGCAAGATTATGAATACTAGCAATTTGTGCAGCTAAAATTTCTTTGGACACGGTCAGGTGCCGCAAGTAGGCCTTGGAATAGGTACTACTTACTTCATTGCCAATCGCTGGATCTAGGGAACTAAAATCATCTTTCCATTTTTCATTTCGGATATTGATAATGCCCTCTGAGGTAAACAACATGCCATTGCGCGCATTTCTGGTAGGCATAACACAGTCAAATAGGTCCACACCTAAGGCAATACACTCCAGAATATTGGCAGGTGTACCTACCCCCATCAAGTATCTTGGCTTTTCTGCTGGTAAAATAGCAGTTACCAATTCGGTCATTTCGTACATAAGTTCCGCAGGCTCCCCTACGGATAGGCCACCAATGGCATTTCCTTCTCTTCCCTGCTGGGCGATAAATTCAGCACTTTGAACACGAAGATCTTTGTAAACTGATCCTTGTACGATTGGAAAAAGGCTTTGGTTATACCCATACTTTCCTTCTGTGGTATCAAATCGATCTTGACAGCGAAGCAACCAGCGATGGGTCATCTCCATGGATTGCCTGGCATAGGAATAATCACAGGGATAGGGTGTACACTCGTCAAAGGCCATGATGATGTCTGCGCCAATAATCCGCTGAATATCCATCACATTTTCTGGTGCAAAAAAGTGTTTTGAACCATCGATATGAGATTTGAAGGTCACTCCTTCCTCCTTGATCTTCCGAGTACCGGCAAGAGAAAAAACCTGGTAGCCACCTGAGTCCGTCAACATGGGTCGGTCCCAACCAATAAATTGATGCAATCCTCCCGCTTTCTCTAAGGTGTCGAGTCCAGGTCTCAGGTAGAGGTGGTACGTATTTCCAAGAATTATTTGTGCTTGAATGTCTTTTTTTAGTTCGCGCTGATGCACCGCTTTGACGGTTCCCGCAGTCCCCACAGGCATAAAAATAGGTGTTTGGATGGTACCGTGATCGGTATTCAGGCTGCCTGTTCGCGCTTGGGTTTGACTATCTTTTTTTTCTAAAACAAACTTCATAGAAATGCAAGGAGGAGCAAAATTGCAAGGCAGTTTTAGCTAGACTTGCTGTTGCAAAAATATCCACTTATTCTTAAATGACTTGCTGAAATTGATTTTATATTTGCCGAGCAGTATTGACCTATGGGCCTATTTTTATTGTGGTTTTTCTTCGGTTTCGGAATCCTTATTCAAGGGGGATACCTGTTGATGGTATTTTCTCGAACCGCTTGGTACATCAGAGGATCAAAAAAACCGGGAATCCAATACCCTGAGGAAGGAGTGACTGTTCTAATTACGGCGCGTAATAAATTTCAACACTTGAAAGTGTTAATCCCTAAACTTTTTGAACAAGATTACCCAAAATTTGATGTGATGATCGTCAACGATCAGAGCAGCGACCGAACGAAGCGGCTTTTGGAAGATCTTATGATTCAGTATCCCAAACTACGCTCCGTTACAATCAAGTATACCCCCAAACATGTAACTGCTAAAAAATTTGCAATCACCTTGGGTATAAAAGTTGCTAAAAATGACGTCATCCTTCTCACTGATGCAGATTGCATTCCTACTTCCAACCAATGGATTCGACAAATGACTGCTCCTGTACGTGAGGAAGGCAAAACCTTCGCGCTAGGCTTTTCTGGATATCAAGAAAAAGGAGATGCACTGAATCAATGGATTCAGTTTGAAACCATTTTAAGAGCGCTTTTCTACCTGTCCTTTGGCCTCTGGAAATCCCCATTTATGGGTACAGGGAAGAACCTGTGCTACCGTAAAAGTTTTTTTATGGATGTTAAAGGTTTCAAAGGGTTCTGGGATCTTGAAGGTGGTGATGACTCTGTTTTTGTCAATACCTATGCCACTGGAACAAACACCAAAGTCCTTATTGACCCCGCAGCCATCACTCTATCGGCACCTAAAGAAAATTGGAAAGAATACCTACAAAATGAACGGCGTCTATTGCATGCAGAACGGTATTTCAATGTGGAAGACAAACGGAAAATGGGATTGTATGGCGTCTCCCATGCACTCTTTTGGATTGGTGGAATAGGTCTTTTGTTATATTTTGGAATCGGTCTCCAATGGGAGTATTTTTTAGTCGTATTAACCATTATGAGCTTTCGATCAGTTTTACTGCTTGCAATTTTTAAGTCTGCATCAAAAAACCTGCAAGGAAATGTTCCTAAAATGAGGGCTTTAAGTAATGATTTGTTGTACTTGGCATACTTTTGGGTATTAGGATCCATATCCTATCAGGCAAAAAACACCAAATGAACGGCAGCGAACGCGAATTTTCATCCAAAGCCCTTGAGGATTTTGAACTCATTGACCGAGCTGTTCAGGGCAAAGATCAGGCTGCCTATGCAACCCTAATGAAGCGCTACAAAAAGGCGGTTTACTTCATGATCCTTAAAATGATTCGCGATGCGGATGATGCAGAGGATCTGACCATGGAAGCCTTTGCCAAAGCCTTCCGAAACTTAGAGCGATTCAAGAAGGAATACACGTTTTCCACCTGGTTGTTTCGCATCGCTACCAACAATGCCATTGACTTTATTCGAAAGAAAAAACTCAAAACCATGAGTTTAAACAACACCCTTTCGGACGACAACGGCAATGCCGTGACCATGGATGTGGAGGACAAAGACGACAACCCACAAGATGAGTTTATCAAGTCGCAACGTATTGAAATGGTTCGCCTTTTTGTAGACAAGCTACCTGCCAAATACCGAAAGTTGGTACAACTTCGCTATTTCGACGAATTGTCCTACGAGGAAATCGCCCAGGACCTCGACAAGCCTCTAGGTACCGTTAAAGCACAATTGCACCGTTCACGGGAGCTGTTGTATGAAATTGCTTCGGGAAAAGAAAACCAAATCTAATGCAGTCTAGTAGCGCCTTGATCGCTTCCTACTTTCCAGGTCTCAGCCCCAAACAGCTCCAACAATTCGAGCAATTGGAGGCGTTATATCAGGATTGGAACGCCAAAATCAACGTGATTAGCCGTAAAGACATGGAGTCTTTTTACGTGCACCATGTACTCCATTCGCTGGGCATCGCCAAAGTGATGCAATTTCAACCAGGAACTAAAGTTTTGGATATTGGTACAGGAGGTGGATTTCCTGGTATCCCCTTAGCTATACTTTTTCCAGACAGCCACTTCCATTTGGTGGATTCGATTGGTAAAAAAATTACGGTGGTGAAAGAAGTGGTCAAAGCACTGAAATTGACCAACGTAGAAGCACAGCAAGCCCGGGCGGAATCCTTGGTGCGTAAATATGATTTTGTGGTGAGCCGGGCGGTGACGCGCATGATTCAATTTTACCCTTGGGTGAAAGGGAAGATTAAAAAAGAGGACATCAATGACTATCCGAATGGCATCCTCTACCTCAAAGGCGGGGATGTAGATGAGGAAATGGAGGAAACAGGCAAGTCCTATGTCTGCTACCACCTCGAGGATTACTTCAAAGAGGAATTTTTTCAGACCAAGAAGGTGATTTACATGCCTTGGGAGGATAAACGGTAACTCACAGCCTAAAAAATCACATTTCTCTCTAGCTTTTAAGAAACAAAATCTTGATTATAGATTTTAAATATCTGTTTTTCAATTACTTGAAAATTAATTGAAAAAATCAGGTATTCTTTGAAAGTCTTTGCGACAATTTATGTCCCTCCATTTTTTGCTTCCCATTTAAAGCCCTAATTTCAGTGCCTATTCCCCGAGTCTCCCATGTACTTAATTTTTGATACAGAAACTACTGGATTACCCAGATCGTACAATGCTCCCATGTCGGACCTGGACAATTGGCCTAGGCTAGTTCAGCTCGCTTGGCAATTGCATGACGAAAAGGGTCGGTTGCTCTCCAATAAAAATTACATCATCCGGCCAGAGGGATTTACCATACCCTATAATTCGGAAAAAGTACATGGGATTTCCACCAAACGCGCTTTAGAAGAAGGTCATCCTTTGCAAGAGATTCTCCAGATTTTTCGAGAGGATGTAGCACAAACGAAGTACTTGGTTGGCCATAATATTGGCTTTGACATCCATGTGGTGGGTTCAGAATTTCTTCGGACAGCCTTGGTCATGCCATTTGATGGTAAATCTGAATTGGACACCAAAGACATTTCAACCAATTTTTGCGCACTACCTGGAGGCAAAGGAGGCAAGTTCAAATGGCCTACTTTGACCGAACTCCATCAAAAACTATTTGGGGTAGGCTTTGAAGATGCACACGATGCTGCCTACGATGTGGATGCCACCGCCAGATGCTTTTTTGGACTAATCAATCAAAAAATACAGGCCACTGAGCCTGGGGTGACTTGGGAAGAAGTTCAGTATGAGGCCCCAGTCTTAGGAGATGCAAATTTTACACAACTGCCCCAAAAGCAAGCCCCAGTGGCTAAAACAGTGGAGGGTAAAACTGAGCAAGTACCTTCTTCAAACTTAGAAGATAGCCCTTTTACCCACCTGCACGTACATACACAATTTTCCGTTTTACAGGCCACTTCAGAAATCCCTACACTCATTGCCAAGGCTAAATCCCTAGGCATGAAGGCTTTGGCAATGACCGACCATGGCAACATGATGGGAGCCTTTCACTTTGTGAAAGAAGCCATGAGCAAGGACATCATCCCGATCTTAGGGGGAGAATTTAACCTCTGCCGGGACCGAAAGAATAAAACTAGTAAGGACGACGGCTACCAAACTGTACTACTAGCAAAAAATAAGGCAGGGTACCATAACCTAGCCAAACTAGCTTCCTATGCAAATATTGAAGGGTTTTATTATGTGCCACGTATCGACAAGGAACTCCTAGTTCAATACAAAGGAGATCTGATTGCTACCACGGGAGGCATTTGGGGAGAAATTCCCTACCTCATCCTCAATGTGGGAGAAACGCAAGCAGAAGAGGCTTTTGTCTGGTGGAAAGAACAGTTTGGAGCAGATTTTTACGTTGAACTCAACCGGCACGGCATCCCTGAAGAAGACAAGGTCAATGAAGTGCTCCTCGAATTTGCCCATAAATATGGAGTCAAGTATTTCGCTGCAAACAACTGCTATTACAACGAGAAAGGGGATGCCAAAGCACACGACATTTTACTTTGTGTAAAGGATGGGGAGCTGATGGAGAAACCAAAGAAGTATGTAGGCAAACGGGGAAGAGAGTTCCGATTTGGCTTTCCAAACGACGAGTTTTACCTCAAAAGTCCTGAGGAAATGAAGCAACTTTTTGCAGATTTGCCTGAAGCAATTCTTTGCACCCAAGAAATCGTGGACAAGTGCGAAGCCTACAAACTAGCTCGAGAGGTTTTATTGCCAAAATTCGACATTCCAGAAGAGTTTAAGCATCCCGAGGACGAAGCAGATGGGGGCAAGCGTGGCGAAAATGCCTACCTCCGCCACCTCACTTTTGAGGGTGCTAAAAAACGCTACCCAGAGCTTAATCCTGAAATTCAGGAGCGCCTAGACTTTGAATTGAAAACGATCGAAAATACGGGCTACCCTGGGTACTTTTTGATTGTTCAAGATTTTACGCGGGCAGCAAGAGACATGGGCGTATCCGTAGGTCCTGGAAGAGGATCAGCGGCGGGGTCAGCAGTTGCCTATTGTGTAGGAATCACTAATGTCGACCCCATCAAATACGACCTTCTATTCGAACGTTTTCTAAATCCAGACCGGGTATCCTTACCCGATATTGATATTGACTTTGATGACGAAGGTCGCCAAGCGGTGATTGATTACGTAATCAACAAGTACGGCACAAATCAGGTGGCACAAATCATTACCTACGGCACTATGGCCGCCAAATCTGCTATTCGCGATACCGCTCGTGTGCTCAACTTGCCACTGGCAGAGGCAGGAAGGCTGGCCAACTTAGTCCCAGAGATTAAGTTGAAGACGCTTTTTGAATTGGCCAAAAATCGACCTGCCTTATTGGAAAAACTAAAAGGACAGGGCGAATTACTTCAAAAAGCAGAGGAATTGATCCGTGTAGCCCAAGGCATCG
>JBANGF010000209.1:0-3514 GCA_037975655.1 Bacteroidota bacterium
CCAACACCCAATCTCCGGTATCTTGCTCAGAAGCAGCTCTGGATCGGGTCTTTTGTTTTTCCCTTTCTTCGGCAAAGCCTTTTTCATCAACTGAAAACCCATTTTCACGGGCAATCAAAGAGGTAAGGTCTAGTGGAAATCCGAAGGTATCGTACAATTCAAAGGCCGTTTTTCCTGAAATAACCGCTTCTTTCTTGGCTACCAACTCTGATTTGATGCCATCTAGCATGCGAAGCCCATTGTCAAGTGTGCGCAAGAAAGAGGCTTCCTCCTCTAAAATCACCTTTGCAATAAACTCCTGCTGAGCACGGACTTCTGGAAAAATATCTCCAAAATTTGAAGCGATCAAAGGGGTCAACTCGTGTAAGAATGGCTTTTGAAAACCCAAGAAGGTGTAGCCATAGCGAACCGCTCTGCGCAGGATTCTTCGAATCACATATCCTGCCTTGTTGTTGGAAGGAATCTGTCCATCAGCAATAGTGAAGGATATCGCACGGATATGGTCTACAATTACGCGGAAGGCAATATCTGTAGGCTCGTCTTTGCCATAGGTTTTTCCAGACTTAAGTTCCAAGGCTTGGATAAAAGGCAAAAACAAATCCGTATCATAATTGGAAGATTTGTGTTGGATCGCCCGTACCAAACGCTCAAAACCCATTCCTGTATCCACGTGGGTAGCTGGCAGTGGCTTCAAACTTCCATCGGACAATCTATTGAACTGCATAAACACCAGGTTCCAGATCTCAATTACTTGAGGGTGGTCATTATTGACCAATTCTCGACCAGGTACCGCGGCACGCTCGGCAGCGGTACGCAAGTCTACGTGGATCTCCGAACAAGGACCGCATGGTCCAGTATCTCCCATTTCCCAGAAGTTGTCCTTCTTGGAACCCATGATGATCCGGTCTTTTGCTACGATTGTACTCCATAGATCATAGGCCTCTTGGTCCATAGCCAGGTTATCGCCTTTATCTCCTTGGAATACGGATACATACAATAAGTCCTTTGGGAGTTTGTACACTTCAGTCAATAATTCCCAAGCCCACTCAATCGCTTCCTTCTTGAAATAATCTCCAAAAGACCAGTTACCCAGCATCTCAAACATCGTGTGGTGGTAGGTATCTACCCCTACTTCTTCTAAATCGTTGTGCTTACCACTTACACGAAGGCATTTTTGAGAGTTGGCCACCCGTGGAAATTTGGCAATTTCATTACCCAAAAAAGCATCTTTGAATTGATTCATCCCTGCGTTGGTAAACATCAGGGTGGGGTCATTTTTTACTACAATGGGGGAAGAAGGAACGTATTGGTGTTGCTTGGATTGAAAAAATTCAATAAACGTACTTCTGATTTTTTTGGCTTCCATGGAAGAGAGTCGGTACAGTGGCGAATACTAGGTTGAGTGCATACGGCAGAATTAAACCGAATACAAGCCACAAATTTAATAGAATTGACTGGCTTCTGCACAGGAATTTGAGATTTTGACATAGGTTCTCTGTCTATTTTCCCACTTCTCCCTGCGAAATCTAAAGGAAAATGAAAACGAAAGATTCTGTTTATATTCGTTTTTCTAACCCCTTTCCCATGTCCTACCTCGATCAAATTGCCTCACCCACCTTAATTATTGACGAAAAAATCACACGAGCCAATCTTGAAAAAATGGCTCGCAAAGCACAGGAGTCTGGTAAAAAATTGGTGCCGCACTGGAAAACTGCCCAATCTCGGATGGTTGGAAACTGGGCGAAGGACTATGGAATTTGTGAAGTGACAGCCTCCTCCATCTCGCTAGCAGAATACCTCTGTGACCAAGGCTGGGACAGCATTCACATCGCTTTTCCTTTCAACATTCGTGAAATCCCGAGACTCAATCGCCTTGCGGCAAATCAGACCATTTCGGTGCAAGTGGTCAATGCGGCTACTGCAAAGGCATTGGCTGAAGGTCTAACTGAAGAAGTTTGGTTTTTTGTAGAATTGGATGCAGGCTATGGACGCACGGGGATCCAAGCATCCGATCAAGCGGAATTAGAAGAGATATTGACACAGGCCAGTCGCTCGAAATACCTCAAATTCAAAGGCTTTTACATCCATCCTGGGCACACATACTATGGCAAGGATACCCATAAAATTCATCAAGAAAGCCAAGAAGCCCTTGCACAAATGAAAGCAAAGTACCAAGATCGCTACCCCAACCTCGTAACGCGATTGGGTGATACGCCAGGATGTGCCGTGATGGAGGATTTTGGCGCAGTAGATGAACTCGGACCGGGTAACTTTGTATTTTTTGATCTGATGCAGGTACAATTGGGGAGTTGCAAAAAGGAAGATATTGCGGTGTGCTTGGCTGTCCCGGTAGTAGATATTCGAATGGACCGAAAGGAGATTTTGGTCCATGGCGGAGGGGTGCATCTAGCCAAGGATGTACTTATTCAGCCCGATGGAACCAAGAATTTTGGAGAGGTAGTTCTGTTAACAGAAAAAGGTTGGTCGATTCCTAACCATTATTCCTTTGTGAAAAGCATTTCCCAAGAACATGGCATCATTCAGGCTTCTGAAGAGCTCTTAAATTTGGTCAAAGTAGGTGATTTGCTGGGTATCTTGCCCGTGCATTCGTGCATGACTGCTGATGCCATGGGAGGTTATTTGAGTTTGAATGGTCAGAAAATAGACCATGCGGAAGGTGCGCGGTAAACCCACTTGGATTAAACTTTACCTACAGTTATCCATAACTCCCAAGGATTTACACCTTGTTCAACTTCCACTTACCCTTCTTAAAAAAGTATAGGGAAACTAGTGCGTGTAAAGAGTGGCAGGCAGCAATGGCCATGAAAATACCTATATAACCTAATCCAATTGGAAAAGCGAGTAGGTAAGCCAGGGGAACTTCTAGACCCAATAGAACCACCGCATTGATCCAAGCAGGAGTCTTGGTATCCCCAGCCCCATTAAAGGCTTGGGTCAGCACCATCCCAACTGCAAAAAAGACATACCCCAAGGCAATCACCCACAATCCTTGTGCAGCCACTTCCCCAACCTCTGGAATACTGGTAAATAAACTGACCAATTGCTTGCTAAAGAGCAAGTAAATTCCTGTAACGGAAGCCATAAATATCACATTGTAGCGAACAGTCAGCCACACAGCCAATTCGGCTCGTTTGGTTTTTTGAGCGCCCAGATTTTGCCCCACCAAAGTGGCTGCTGCACCCGACAATCCCCAAGCTGGTAAAATGGTGAATATTAAAATTCGAAAAGCAATGGTATAGCCCGCTAAGGCAGCTGAACCAAATTCAGCATTCATTCGGGTCAGCGCGACCCAAGACATGGAATCGATCAAAGTCTGCCCCATACCACCCAAAGCCAGGACAAGGATCTTTTTAATGGTCTCCCAACTTAAAGCGATATTTTCTCTGAGGATTTTTAGCTTGTGCTTGCCATTGAATAAATGGTACAACTGATAGACTACCCCCATACTTCTTCCAAACGTAGTGGCAATCGCAAGCTAAAAATCCTCAGAGAA
>JBANGF010000243.1:0-18031 GCA_037975655.1 Bacteroidota bacterium
CCATGTCAAGACCGTGGAAGGCCCCAATGACTTTGCGAGCATGAAGGAGATCGTGGGAAGACGGTACAAGAGGCTGTTGGAAGAAGGGCTTCCGCTTCCCAAGCTCGTGGTTATTGATGGGGGCAAGGGGCAGTTATCCTCTGCGGTGGAAGCCTTGGAGGAGCTCGGAATCTATGGGAAGATGCCCATCATCGGTATTGCCAAACGACTGGAAGAAATCTACTTTCCAGGAGACCAATATCCCATCCATTTGGACAAAAAATCTGAAAGCCTAATGCTAATACAACGAATCCGAGATGAGGCACACCGATTTGCGATAACTTTCCACAGACAAGTGCGCAGCAAAAAAGCCTTAGGGACCCAGTTGACCGAGATCGAAGGAATCGGAGCACAGACGGCTCAAAAACTACTGAAGGAATTTAAGTCGGTCCGTAAGCTTCAACTCGCTTCTGAGGAAGAAGTGGCGGCATTGATCGGAGCCGCCAAGGCAAAAATCCTTTTTGAAGGACTAGCAAAAAATAAAGCCCCGAACTAATTCGAGGCTTTTTGTTTTTTACCATTCCCAAACGGAATTCTCAAATTCCAAAAGTTGGTATTCAAAAGCCAATGCATCCAAGTAGGCTTGCATTTTACGTCGGTCTGCAGGTGTATTTTTGTCGACTAGATCGATTACCAAAGCCTCGTCTTGATTCGTATATCGGGTAACTACAGATCGGAACAAACGAGATTCGAAGGCCTCGTTGTAAGTCAAACTCTTGGAAATATTTTGAAAATTGAGCCAACGTGCATCTGGATGTTTTGCAAAATGATTGACAAAATCCTTGTAGCGGATAAACCCAATTGTCTTTTGGAAACCAACACCTGTGTTGGGGTCAGCATTTGTTTCTGGAGGCATCACCAGTTGGATAAACTTGATGTCAAATTTGAATTGAGAATGCTGACGATCGAAAACAAAATCTTCCTTAAAATCCAAGAAATACAGTTGCTTTACAAACACGGAATCTTGAAAATCAGTTTTCCAGAAGGTAGAATCAAATTGGGCAATGGACATGGGCTGCGTGAAATTTTCATCAGCAAAAACCTCCAAAGCATTTTGCTTTACCGCTTTATAAATTTGATTGATTATCCCATTTTCCTTTGCATCCCCTGAGCCATACAAAGGTACATTGTACTTTTCACGCAAATCAATTCTTCTCCACACGGAAACTTGGTACATCTTATCATCTTCTCGAATTCGCTTAGCGGAATAAACAGTATCCATGGCATACTGTCGTGTTCCAAGACTAGAGGGATTAACTGATGTAGCCACTTGGGCTAAGCCAACTTGTATCAGGCCAACGCCTAGAAAACAAGTCACCAAGGTGTATCTCAAAAGTAAATTCATAGCAAATATGTTTTGGGTCCGTTAGAAAGTTTACTTCACACGTACCGTGATTACCCCACGGAAATCCATAGGAATTTTTTCTCCTCTAAAGTTTGTTCGTGTGATTTGATTGATTCGAATCACCAAAATATCACCGGTCGCCGCTCCTCCCAGCAAGCCACGTATACCCGATCCAATCGAAACTGGAGCACCTCGCGGCACATCATTTCGAACCAAGGTTATCTCGCCTCCAGTAACTGCGAAGTTGGCGTCTTTGGCCATCGTGCGTGCAAAGGTAGGGTCAGATTTGGCTACAATTTTTACCCCACTCAACACGTTCGTAGTCTGGGCCTGACTAATATCCAATTCGGATCCATTGGCCGCTTGAATACTAATGGTTGGATTAGGCACAGGTTTGATGTCAAAGGTTTCATCCCCTATTTTGTTTCCACCGCTACTTACTCCAATGGTTACTTTCCCACTTGCGTTGGGCACAATAGTCACTTGTCCCGGTTTTGAACCTTTTATCTTATCCCCATTGGTAACATTAAATTCAGGGGCATAGGAATTGCCGAGTGCAGGCACATCGATGTTTAACTCATTGGCACACCCAGCGTACAACTGCTGCACTACTTCTGAAGTAATTTTAATGACCGGCTGAGCTACATAGTATTCGTATTCAATAGGCAACACCTTATCTTCTCCCCCTACATTGGTCACAATCTGACCCTTCAATACTTTTTTTGCTACCCCTTTGTCGTCGTAAGCAGAGGCAGGAGTCGCCACAAACTCGATTTTACCAAAACCTTTTTCATCCACTGGTATCGAACGCCCATCCAAACTCATAGTGGGTGTTGCGGAAGAAGAAGAAGAAGCTATAAACATAGTTCCTTCAAACTTGGTCCCTGCAGCGACTACATTGGAAATCGCAGAGATCTTTGCCTCTGTAATGTCAGCCTTGAAATAAAAGGAACCAATGGTATTGGCGATAGTCGTTAAGGACTCACTTTCTATATTTAGCACCTCATTTTGAAACTGGGACAAAATTGCAATGGACGCGCCAACGGGAGATTTCACAAAGTTAAGGGTTACAAAACTCTTGTTTTTTGCCTCCAAGTCATTGGCAAATAATTCAATTTCAGCTGCATCCCTTGCAATAGGCTTAAAAGTAAGGTTGGTGATGCCCACTCCTTTCAAAATTCCTTCTACAGTTTTAGGGAAGTCGTTCAACTTCTTTTTTAGTTCCTCACCCTTACCTTGATTGGCAAATAAGTTTCCTGAAACCTCTGTATTCTTTAAAGAAGAATTGACATAATTACCTTGTTCATTTTTTGCATTGGATTGCTTGATCAATTCCTGCTTAAGTCCTTCTAGGTAATCATACACTTCTTTGGTGGCAGCTCTGACCTTTTTTGAGGCCGCTACCTTGGGAAGATCTTTTTCATTATTTCCTTGCTGAGCAATGGTATATTCGATGGAACCTACCATGGACTCATTTTTCAATACATAGTTCTTCGAGGTTCGCTCCATCCCATCGTTGAGAAGGACGAACTTCTGAAGGATCTGATTACTTACCTGGAGAGCCAAAAGGGCCGTCAATACCAGGTACATCATCCCGATCATCCGCTGTCTAGGTGTCTCTTTACCTCCTGCCATAGTTGTCTATATTTCTAGATCTGAGTGGTAAATTACCCTCTAATGGCTGTGAGCATACCGCCATAGATTTTGCTTAGCGCACTTACATTTTGGTTCAATTTGACCATCTCCTCCTTAAAGGCTTGAGTCTCATTCCCCACTTCGGTAAAGCTTGTCATGGCTGTAGACATGTTTTTGTAGAATTCAGCCCGTGCTTTTTTCTGCTCGGTAGAATCCTGAAGTTCCAATTCATACACCGCATTCAAAGCAGCCAAGTTTTTAGTTACTGCTTGAATTTGGACTTGATAGGCTTGCGCATCCTGAGAAGCAGAAGACATGGCCATCAAGGCAGCAGCAGTTTGTGCATAGGAATCATTCATGCTCGCCAAAGTCTTGGATGCTGTCTGCACCTGTGCAGCATATTCAGTAGTAGCCACAGCGGCATCTGCAAGATTTCCCATTTTCTCAGCGGAAGCTGCCAAGTTTTTCATTCCTTTGCCCAAACTCTCAATCAACTCCGGACCGATATTAGCCTGCTGCAGCATGTTATCAAGTTGTGTAGCTACAGGATCTCCAGAACTAGTAGCTGCTCTTTTCTTTCCAGGCTGGGCAGGTCCTTCCTCATCCAGCTCAGGGTATACTTTGCTCCAGTCTACTTCCTTGGGGGTTGGTTCAAAGGCAGAAAGGAAGAAAATAATTGCCTCCACAGTCAAGCCAATACCAATCATCCAGTTTGCGCCTGGCAAATCCAAGATTTTAAACATTGCTCCAAGAATTACGACAGCCGCACCGATGCCGTAGATTTTAGGCATTACTTTGGAATAAAAGAAATTAGGGTTACTTGCCATTTGAACTTGATTTTTTGAGGTATTTAATTTTTAGGTGAGGATAATTATCTCCTCATTCGTTTATTAAGTTTTGCATCCATGGAAGCAGATCGTCCTATGAAAGTCATGACGGTACGGAATCCAATATGCGCCTGTGCCACATCTTGGTATTCATAAGTACGTGTAGAAGTTTCTAAATAATGTCCGATGTCTTTCCAGCTTCCTCCACGAACAATCTTTTTAGGTTCGTTTTCATCTAAATAGACCGGATCCAAATCCCAGGTCTGAGTTCTTGAGGTGGTTTTATAAGCATCCATTACCCACTCCGATACATTACCGGACATGTTGTACAATCCAAATCCGTTGGGTGCAAATACGTCTACCGGAGCAGTGTAGGTAAATCCATCGTCAATGTAATTGCCTCTACCTGGCTTGAAATTAGCCATCAAACAGCCTCTTTTGTTTTTCAAATATGGACCTCCCCAAGGATATTTAGCGATTTCTTTTCCGCCTTTAGCCGCATATTCCCACTCGGCCTCTGTTGGAAGTCTGAAGGCTGGTAGATCAAACTCAATGTCATCGTTGGCCCGGAGGTGGTAACTTCTCCACTCACAATATTTTTGTGCCTGATCGTAAGACACTCCCACTACTGGATAAGCGTCAAAAGCAGGGTGATCGAAATAAAATTCCATCAAAGGATCGCCATAGTGGAAGGCAAAACTTTTTGTCCATACTGTACTATCTGGCTTTAGATCATTTAGGTTGAAGGTAGGAGCCGCCTTAAGCGTGGTCGGCGTACCTGTATCCAATTGTCCTGATTTTACCGCTTCTAAAAATTGCCGGTACTTATTGTTGGACACTTCGTACTTGTCCATAAAAAATTCAGAAATCGTAATCTGCTTGTTCAAGGAAGCCTGCGTGTAAGCAATATCTTCATCGGATTGACCCATCCAAAAAGTCCCTGCTTTGATTGGAACCATGTCCAGGGGTAGGTTTTGCTTCCATCGAATTCGCTTTGCAACACCTGTTACCTCTCCTTTACGATTTGCCTTATCACTGGCCATCCCCTTTTTATTAAATAGTCCACAACTAGGTAGTAGCAGGATGGCTACTAACGCAAGTGCGATAGACAGAAAAGGAATTTTAATTCTAGTGTACATAAATGACATTTTTATACTATCATCAAATTTTTGGCCAAACTTAACCAAACTAAGAAAATGACTTCGAAAGTTAACTGATTCTGGCTCAATAAAACAAACTACTGAGTCGTTAATTGGTTTTTTTTACCTTCCAAAACACACAAAATTGCCTCCTTTTTGATAGGTTATTGCATGTTAAAACCTGAACCTTGGTGTTCGTTGAATCACTCGATTCACTGTTTTGGAAACATCCGACCAGGCATAACGCAACATCAACTCATGAGATGTAGGTGATTTGGCATCCACTCCTCCTACAACCAAGTCAAAGGCATATCCCAACTTTAAACTATTGTCTTTCAATAAACTATACCCTAGAATAAAGGACACAGATTCCTCTCCTCTATAAGCAATTCCTCCATTCACTTTTTCTTGGATTGTGGCTATAACGCTTACTTCATACGATAAAGTATGTGCCCCCAAAGATTTTAATAAGACACTAGGTTCTAATCGGAGCTGACCTATGGGACGCATCCGATAGCCCGTCAATAAATAATTGTGCAATTGAAGCCGATTTGCATAGCTCCCATCCCCGAAATCGTAAGAGGCTTGATTGAGGTGTCTTCCACTCAGCCCTAGGTAAAAATCCCCGCGGTCTAGCATTAGGCCTGCCCCCATATCCAATGCCACCTGGGACTCGGTACCGGTCAGGGGAAAATTGGGCTCTGGATTCACAAATTGCAACTCCTCAAAATCCAAAGTGCTATTCGAAACCCCGAGGTATCCTCCAAAACTCAATTGGGTACGTTGAATCTTACGGTGGTAGCTCCCTTGCAAATTCACCTCTAGATTGGAAGTGGCTCCCAACTGGTCGTTGACCACAGTGAGCCCATACCCAAAATTTTTCTTTTTCAACCTATTTTGAAGCGTGAGCAACTGCGTAGTGGGAGGATTGCCCGCTCCGCTTGTGGCTGTATAACCCTGCCACTGAGATCGATGGAATGCAGAAAACTCAAGAGCGCCAGATTTTCCAGCCAAAGCAGGATTGAAATAATTACCGGCATACATGTACTGGGTAAACTGAGGGTCTTGCTGGGCATAGCCCCCCACCGATAAAAGAAGCAAAAGCAGGAACCCTGCTGCTCTAAAAAATATAACCAAGTCGCTTTTTCTGTTCATTTGGCTGTGGAGTCCTCAAAATTAAACTAGTCTAGGAATTTAAACTGAGAATCCACCGAAAATGATTCTTAGAATTACAAATTATTGGCCTTTTTTATAAATAATTCCAAAGCCCCCGTCATACTTGGCGCATTTGGCATGGGCGCTTCAATGTCTAAAATCAAACCCATGTCCCGAACAGCTTGTGCGGTGGTTGGGCCAAATGCAGCGATACGGGTTTTGCCCTGTACGAAATCTGGGAAATTTTGGCGCAGTGATTTTATTCCTGAAGGGCTGAAAAATGCCAAAATATCGTACTTGACATCTGCCAAATCGGATAAATCAGCCGCTACCGTATGGTAAATGATTGCTTCAGTATATGCAATCCCCTGTTTCTCCATATAAGAGGGAATATCGTCCTTTCGGATATCCGAACATGGAAACAGGTATTTTTCACTTTTATGCTTTTTGAAATAGTCAAATAAGTCCTCTGCAGTCTTTAGACCCACAAATAACTTACGCTTACGAATCACAATGTATTTTTGAAGGTAATGCGCGGTTTGGTCTGAAATGCAGAAATACTTCATTTCAGCGGGCATTTCAATTTTGAATTCTTTACAGATCGCGAAGAAATGGTCAATAGCATTTCGACTTGTAAAGATGATGGCCGTATGCTTTAAAATGTCAATTTTTTGCTTTCTAAACTCTTTAGGAGGAACGGGTTCCACCTTGATAAATTGCCTAAAATCGATTTTCAACTTATATTTTTCTGCAAGCAGCAAATAGGGAGAGTTGGCTTCGGTAGGTTTAGGTTGAGATACCAGTATGCTCTTAACTGGGGTATAGCGATCTTTTGGAGCTGCACTCATGCGGGAGTCCCTTTAACGTTCAACACATTACTGTACAAGTACCATAATCCATTTGGTTAAAACCAAAAACGGTACTATTTCAGCTAGGCAAAGGTAAGTAAATAAATGATACTTTTTAAAATTCAACCGACTCATCATTATCAAAAAAAGTCCAAGCACACCTATCAGATATACCCAAAAGAATCCTTGCATCAAGTGACTAAAAACAGATGGAAGCACATAAAAATCGTTGATAACAAAAAAACTGCTCACTATTAGAATCAACGCAAAACCAAAGGTGATCAGGCGTAGTAAGTAAAAAAAATGGGCAAATTCTGATTTCCCTAAATCAAACAAGTAGCTCACTAGCTTGATTGCAGAGAATTTCAATATGGTAAGTAGTAAAATCAGAAAAGAAGCCAACAACCAAAAGAACAACAAGGAGAACGCACTGAATCCCATCCAACTGTCCAGCCAATCCGGTCTGAAAATGACAATACCCGTCACCATATTTTGAGCAACCATCATGGAAACTAGAAATAGGAAAAATAAAATATCAAAGGAAAACACTTTTTGAAGGCCTCCACTTTCTGAAAAGTCTTCCGCTTTAATCACCGATAAAGGCTGCAATAAAACTCCTAATAAATAAGGATAAACCCTTCTGTACACTGCTGCTAAACCTAAAATCAAGATAAGGGATACTGCAAAAAAATCCTTCAATGGCTGAATCGATGTACGCTTCTGATCCGCCATTAATTGCTTTTCCAAATCTATTTCCTCTTCCAGTTTAGTGTTTTTGGCCACCTTGGTCACCTTTAAACCAACTTCACCTACCTGAATGCGGTCATTGATCACCGTTACAAGCAAACTGTCCTTACGGAATTCTCTTTTGAGGGAGGCAGTGGGGATAAAAAAAAGGGTATCCCTCGGAATCAACTCCCAAAGTTTCCTATCAATAAAAATCGTGGAGTTCCCAGGAACCTCAAATTGGAAATAGGAATGAGGAAAAGAATTGACTACCAACAAGACTTCTTTCTGTCCTACAGATCCAACCAGGGCTTGCTCCGTAGCATTTGCCCACTTCCCCTCGTAATTTTCCAATACCTGCCCAATCCCCCAATTGGAGATAAAAAACAGAAAGAAAAATAACGCGAATCTGTACATCAAGGATCGTTTCGAATTAAGGCTGAGCCCAGTAGGAAAACTTAAATTTGAGAAATTTATTCACTTCAGGCGCTGAGTATTCCGAAAATTAGTTTCAATTACAAAATTCATCAATCCGCAGTCCGCCTCCAAATGTATTTTCTTTGCAGTGCAAAAAATTCATTTGATTTGAAACAAACCAATACCGTCTTCCCCGTCTATCCTATCTGAACAGGGAATTGCTACTATCTTTACCTGAGATTTACTTAACTTATGGCAGGACTTTACATTCACATCCCCTTTTGCAAACAGGCCTGTCACTATTGCGACTTTCATTTTTCAACTAGCCTTCAATTACTTACCCCATTGGTGGAAAGTATAATCCTTGAAATGGAACTTCGGAAAGACTATTTGAAAGGTGAGTCTGTAGATTCAGTCTATTTTGGGGGCGGCACCCCATCTTTGCTTCCTTCCGCATTCTTGGAGCAAATTCTTGACCAAGTAGCATGTATTTTTCCTGGCAAAAAACTGGAAATCACCTTAGAGGCCAACCCAGATGACCTGAATCCCAACTCCTTAGCTACTTGGAAGTCCTTAGGAATTGATCGCCTAAGCTTGGGGATCCAAAGTTTTCAAGATGAAATTCTTGCTGCCTACAACCGGGCCCACAATTCCCAGCAAGCGAAAGAGGCTATTCATTTGGGTCGATCTGCTGGATTTGAAAAGTTTTCAATTGACCTGATTTATGGCTTCCCTCATACCGATCACAGCTTGTGGAAAAAGGATCTAGAAGAAGCCTTGTTACTTGACCCTGGCCACCTATCTGCCTATTCCTTAACGCTTGAGCCCAAAACTACCTTTGGCAATTGGGCAAAAAAAGGAAAATTTATCCCGGCAGAGGAAGAATTTGTAGCCCAGCAATTTGAATGGCTCCAAGAACAATGTGATCAAGCCGGGTACCTGCAATATGAAATTTCTAATTTTAGCCGTCCTGATCAAGCGGCAATCCACAATAGTAATTACTGGAAACGCATCCCCTACCTAGGCATTGGCCCAAGTGCTCATTCCTTTAATGGAAATACAAGAGGTTACAATCCTCCTTCAAACCCCAATTACATCAAGGCATTAGCCAAAGGCACATCCCCTTTTGTGGTAGAATTTCTTGAAAAAGAAGAATTGATCAACGAAGAAATCCTAACAAGCCTTCGAACTAGCTGGGGGCTAAATACCGCAAGTTTGGCTGATCGATACCAATTAGATCTCTTCCAAATCAAAGAAGCTAGCCTTACTAAATTAACTTCCCTAGGGATGATTCATGTGGAAGGGAAAACACTAACTTTGACACGGAAAGGCAAATTACTAGCAGACAGTATCGCCGCCGAAATTTTTGTTGAACCCCATGACTTACTCTAGAAAGAAAGATGCCGCCCCATTAGGAGAGGCATTTCAAGACTTACTGAAATCCTATCGTCTAGAAGATACCTATCAGGAAAAAGTCCTCCTTGCTTCCTGGCCAAATTTGATGGGAAAAACCATTGGTGATCGGACTAGCAGCCTCTACATTAAGGACAAAAAACTATTTGTGAAAATTACGTCTGGCCCAGTAAAAAAAGAGCTTCAACTGAATAAATCTAAGGTGATTGCTCTGATCGAAACCGAAGTAGGGAAAGGAATTGTAGACGAAGTCGTCTTCCTTTAATTTTTTTGAAAGATTTAACAATTCTCCCCGATTTCGAGTAAGTACGAGTAGCGCTGCATTGATCGACATTCCCTATTTTTGGGATATAACCCCATGATCAAGATCACCTCATTTCCACTTGGCAGAATAAGCCTCTTGTTGGCCATTTTAATTTGGCTAGCTCTGGTATTGGTGGATTTGGTTCGGATTTTTGGAATGATCAACAACCTCGAATCGGGTATTTCCGAGGAGGTTACTTGGATTTTAGAAATCCTATTTTTCTTTTTTGTGTATTTGGTTTACCGCCATATTTTTTGGAAAAATCGCAACGCGGACTTCCTTACCCTCATTTGGAGAGGAGTTTCTACGGGGCTTTTTGCAGCAGGCGCAGGGTTACTCACCGAACTGATTTACCTTGCTTTTGGGGAAAGTAAAATTGGCACCGACCCCTTTCTAAACAATATTTTTTACCACATCAATTTTGGCTGGACCAGTGCTTTCTTGATTTCTACGACCTTATTGTGGAGGCATTTGATCCTTTATCAAAAGAATAAGCAGGTGGTCAAGCAATGGCAGGTATTCGAACTATCCATGTTGGGAGCCTTATTTTTTATCTTTTTCAACCACAACAATTTGGATTATAGTTTCCTGTTTGGATTGGTCATCCTTCTAGTAATCTCCATTCTTCTTGCGGTCAATTTGAAATGGATTCCCTACCTCAATTTTAAAGAGAAATGGAAAACCCTACTCTTTCTATTCCTTATTTTATTGAGTTCTGGAATCCTATTTTACAGGGTACTCTCCTATGGTAATGAGGCCAGATTACAAATCAACCTGACCGACAACTTGTTTCTCATGTCCTTATTTGGGTTTGTATTTGCCTATGGACTATTCAGCTTCCTAGTGACCCTTTTCAACTTACCTACTTCGTCTGTTTTTGAACAAAAATTAACCGAGGCCATTAATTTTCAAAAGTTAAGCCAATCCATACAACCTGAAGAAAATGAGGAACAGGTACTTGACATTTTACTTGATTCCTGCATCAGTGCTTCCTACTCTGATTGTGCTTGGATTGAACTGAATCCCAAGGAGCAAATTCAAGTGAAAAATTCCCTACGCCTGCTGGATCGTTCGACCCAAATAGGCCTTGCTTCTTTATTCCCCCAAGAAACGCAATCCTGGACCTTTAGTCTGACGACTGAACAAATCCAACCCATTCGACTCAATCATCCTGAATATAAATCCGCACTACTTGTACCCCTAGTAGTGAATAAATCCATCCTTGCACGAATCGTACTCATTAAGGAGGTAAAGGAAGGATTCAACAAGGAAATGATCGGTATCATCGGAACCTTTGCAAGACAGGCTTGCATTGCTGTAGAAAATCATCGCCTCCTCAACCAAGCCATTGAAAATGAACGCTATCAGGAAGAACTAAAAATTGCACAACGCGTTCAAAAAGCCCTATTGCCACTCAAACTGGATCATCCAGACACCTTTGAGATCAGCGCTTATTCCAATACAGCTGATGAGGTGGGGGGTGATTACTACGACACCTACCAAGTCGATCCCAATCATTTCGTCGTGATCATGGGAGACGTGTCTGGAAAAGGAACTTCGGCAGCTTTTCACATGGCACAAATGAAGGGAGTATTCCAAAGTTTGATCCAACTCGGTCTCAAGCCTGCCGAGTTCATGAAAAAAGCGAATGCCGCTCTCAGCAAGTGTTTGGAGCGAAATCACTTTATTACGGCTTCAGTTTTTGAAATTAATACGGTTACGCATACATTCTGTCATGCTCGAGCAGGGCATATTCCTACCCTGTGGTACAAGGCAAATGAAAAAACCGCAGGTTTTATTTCAATTGAAGGACTTGGACTTGGTATCGTTAGAAACCCAAGCTACCAAAAACACGTACACGAGAAAACATACGAATACCAAGTTGGTGACCTATTAGTACTGCTAACGGATGGAATACTGGAAGGCAGAAACGAAAATGGGGAACAATTTGGTTACGAAAGATTGAAAAACTTAGTTGAAGAGAACCATCAACTATCCCCACCAAACTTGCAGCAGGAAATCATCGATTCGCTCCACCAATTTGTTGGAGGAGATGGAATGATAGACGACGATTATTCCCTGCTAGTTATCAAATTCACCCAATAGGATTAAACTGGCGAAACATGCTACGAATTGAGAAAATAAAAGAGGAAAATAACGATATTCTACGCCTAATTGGTGAAGTAGACGCGAGTAATTCTGTTCTATTAGACCAATCTATTCAGGAAGTAGTCCAACAAGGCACCTCCTTTTTATTAATTGATGGAAAAGAACTAGGATACATCTCATCCGCGGGGTTGGGGGTATTTATGTCCTACTTGGATGATTTTTCGGAAAGAGGCATTCGATTTGCAATTTTCGGGTTGAACGAACAAGTTGGCGAAGTATTTAAAATTCTTGGTCTAGACCGATTGATGTCCATTTTCCCAGATAAGTCAACCGCTATCGCTGCCCAACATGAATCCTAAGTTTAATTTATCCTGCAGTACCGCTGCATTGACTGAATTGAGAAGCTTCTTGCAGCAAAAATTAGCATTTTACAGGCTATCGGAGGGAGAAAAGCACCAAGTAACCCTAGCAGTGGAAGAAGTTTGTGCCAACCTAATCATCCATTCTCATGCCTGCAATCCTAAGGAAGAAATCCAATTGGAAGTCAAAGAATTCAATAAAAAGATTATCATAGAAATTATTGATAAAGGGAACGCATTCAACTTATTGGAATACCAAGTCCCTAACTTGAATCAGGTGATTGAAGAAAAGCGAAAAGGGGGTATTGGAATCTTATTGGTGAAAAAAATCATGGACGAAATCCAGTTTGAATCCAAAAACGGGAAAAATATTTGTAGGTTAATTAAAAATTTTCAGCCCTAAAAGAAGTTAATACTCCGATAAATGCTGCTTTCGCCTTGAAATCTTACTAAATTTGTTCAGTTGATCTCTACTTTGGACTAAAACCTAATGAACCACCGAGTCCTTTCGGCCTTTTTCACACTTCTTTTTCTCACCTCCGTGGGCTTTTTTGGCCTTGGTGCACACGCACAGGAACAGACTGAGGTACTCTTTACCGTAGGCTCAAAGGCTGTAGCAAAGGAGGAGTTTTTGTATTTGATCACCAAAGGAAAAAAAGTAGACCCTGCTGCCGCAACCCTAAGCAGAGAGGAATTTGAAACTAATTTCGATCAATTTTTACTTTTTCAATTGAAAGTAGCAGAAGCTGAATCCATGGGACTTCATCAATCTGAAGAATTTGATCGTGAATTTGGAAGTTTTAAAGAATCGTTGATTGCTCCATTTTTGATTAAAAATGGAGTAGAAGAGGGAGAACTTCGAAAGATCTATGGCCGAATGCAGGAAATTGTACGTGCCCGCCATATTTTATTTCAATTGCCACCTAATGCGCGTAATGAAGACAGCCTTTCCGTGCTAACGATGGCATTGAAGGTAAAGGCGGACCTAGAAAATGGAGGAGACTTCAATGCCTTGGCGCTAGAATTCTCGGATGACCCCTCGGCCAAGGTGAATAAAGGAGATCTTGGATACTTTACTGGATTACAAATGGTCCAGCAATTTGAGGAAGCCGCATACATGCTTCCTGTAGGAAGTATTTCAGACCCTGTTTTAAGTGATTTTGGCTACCATATCATTCAAGTAAATGATCGTCAAGCCAACCCTGGTGAAGTACAGGTTTCCCATATCTTGGTACGCTTCGACCCAGAAAATAGTGCTCAAGAAGAAAATGCACGGAGGAGAATTTCTGATATCTATGCGGAAATACAAAAAGAAAATACCCGATGGGAAGAGATTGTAAAATCCTATTCTGAAGATCCCGCCACCAAAGAAGGGGGAGGAATTTTACCTTGGTTTGGAGTAGGGACGATGATTCCAGAATTTGAGATGGCTTCCTTATCCTTGACCGAAATCGGAGAGATTTCTCCCCCATTAAAAACACCCTACGGGTACCACATCTTACGTTTGGAAGGAAAGCGTCCACTTCAATCCTATGAGGATCTAGAACAAACAATCAAATCCAAAATTCTTCGCAACTCCAAATCAGGCATGATCCAATCTCAGGTAATCGCCATGCAAAAATCAAGATTTGGGTTTAAAGAAAATGAAGCAGAACTAGCAAAACTTTCCAATACACTGATTTCAGAAGATCTTGCCTCCTTTGGCACTTTAGTAAAAGATAAAAGCCTGTCTGGAGTTCAACTTTTCTCAGTCAACAATACCTCCTATGTGGTAGGTGACCTATGGAAGTTTATGCAAGCGGAAGAAGTGACTCCAAAGGGAACTGGCACTTTCTTCAACCGTTGGCTGGATAAATTTGTAACTGAAACTTTGGAGGCCATTGAAGAGAAAGACCTAGAGGCCAACAATTCAGAATACCAAAAACTGATCAAGGAATATAGAGATGGGATTTTGATGTTTTCCTTAACCAATCAGGAGGTCTGGCAAAAAGGGTTGAACGACAGCATCGGACAGAAAGAGTTTTACAAAAACAATATCCAAAACTACCAGTGGAAAACAAGGGTACAGGCCTATTTAGTAAAAGTAAACGATGCTTCTAAACTAGATATTGCACGAAAATCTCTTCAAAATAAAGGATTTAACACGGATAGTTTTGCCTCATTTGAAGCAGATTACCGTGCCAATTACCCTACTGCTTATGCTACCGAATCCGGGACTTTTGAGTACGAAACACATCCCATCCTTTCTAAGGTGGATTTGAACCAGTCCTATCAAGAGTTGGTCGTGGAAGGAGTACCTTATATTCTTGTCGTAGGGAAAATTTACCCTCCAGGACCTAGGAAATTTGAGGAAGCGCGCGGGTTAGTCATTCGAGATTACCAAGCTTTTCTAGACCAAGCCCTCCTAAAGCGACTCAAAGAAAAATATCCCATCCAAATCAATTCTGGGGTAAAAGAGAAGGCCTTTGCAGCTCTAAACCAATAATTCTCCCCATTCGGATTTTTCGAAAAAGAAAAAACTATGAAATTGCTACACCGACTTATTCCGAGCCTATTTGCATTTTGGATCTTGGGACAAGCTCAAGCCCAAGAAACCGCCACAGGACAGGTGGTGGATAAAATTGTTGCCAAGGTAGACAACAATATCGTACTCGAATCCGAAGTCCAAAAGACCTACCTTGAAGCGCTATCTCAAGCCCAACAAGGGATTGAAGCCCCTACCCGATGTACCGTATTTGAAAGTTTATTGATCAATAAACTAATGGTCGCCAAGGCAGAGATCGATTCGGTTATCGTGACCGATGCTGAAGTCATGGTTGAAACTAATGGTCGTTTTAATATGGTTATGCAACAGTTTGGCGGAGACGAATCCCTTCTTGCTGAAATGTATGGCAAGACTGCAGATCAATTAAAAGCCGAACTTGAAGATGTAATCCGAGAACAAAAAATTGTTGAAAAAATGAGGAAGACTATCACGGAGGGCATTACTGTGTCCCCTGCAGAAGTTCGCGCATTTTACTACAGCATTCCCAAAGATTCCCTTCCACTGTTCACCTCTGAGGCTACTGTAGGCCAGATTGTCCGCAAACCAGAAACAAATCCTCAAGTACGGGAACAAATTCTTGCCCAATTGACGCAATTTAAACAGGACATTGGTTCTGGGAAATCAACCTTCGCAGAACTTGCCAAAGCTCATTCGGAAGATCCAGGATCTGCAGCACAAGGTGGAGATCTCGGTTTCTTCAGAAGAGGAGAATTGGCTCCTGAGTACGAGGCTACGGCGTTAGGATTGCGTCCTGGTGAATTGTCTGATCCTGTAGAAACCCAATTTGGGTTTCACCTGATCCAATTACTTGAAATTAAAGGTACCACCTTTAATACACGACATATTCTACGAATCCCAAAAGCCAGTGAGCAAGATATCCAAAAAGCCGAACGCTACTTGGACAGTTTGAAAAAAGAAATTTTAGCAGGAAAAATCGAATTCGCAAAAGCTGCCAAAGAATATTCTCAAGATAGAACAACTTCCGATGCAGGTGGATTTTTTACCGATCCTGCTACCACTTCAAATCGACTATCGCTACGTACCTTGGAAGATCCTGTGCTGTACTTTACGATAGACACCATGAAAATTGGCGACATTACGCCTCCGATTCGTTTTGAAGATCCACGAGAAGGCACCAAAGTTCGGGTCCTGTACTACAAGGCACGCTACCCAGCTCACAAGGCTAATCTGGAGGATGATTATGAAAAACTAAAAGCTGCTACACTTCGTCGCAAAGAAGATGAGGTGCTGAGCAAATGGTTTGTTACTGCCAAAGAAGACATTTACATTGACATCGATCCAAGTTACGATCGATGCAACGCACTGAAAGAAAAGTAAAATAAAAACCTCACTTAGGTGAGGTTTTTTTATGCTTCATTTTTAAAAACAGGTCACCTTCCCTCAAAAAATCTCATTACTCAACCAGGTCAAAATCTGGCTAATCAACTTTTTATTCCAAAAGTTTACTCATAACGGTTAGTGAGTACTCTCCTCGATGGATTCACCTCCTTGGGTTTGCTTTTCAAAAAGCGCAGCATAAACTCCCTTTTGCTCCATCAAAGACCCATGGTCGCCACGCTCCACAATTCTTCCTTCGTCCAAGACGATTATTTGATCTGCAAGTTTGGCCGAAGACACCCGGTGGGAGATGATAATGGAGGTACGGTTTTTCATGATTTTTTGGAGGGAGTTCAAGATCGCATTCTCCGTCTTGGTGTCCACCGCAGAGAGGCAGTCGTCCAAAATCAAAATCTTCGGCTCCTTCACAATGGCTCGCGCAATGGATACCCGTTGCTTCTGTCCTCCGGAAAGTGTGATGCCTCGCTCCCCCAATAAGGTGTCAAAGCCCTTCGGGAAATCGAGGATGTTTTGATACACGTCCGCATCCTTTGCTGCTTGCGTAATCCGATCTAGGTTGGGCCGATCCAACCCAAAGGCAATGTTATTGGCAATGGTATCCGAAAAAAGAAATACATCTTGGGGAACTACACCGATTTGACTACGCAAACTGGCAAGGGAATACTGCTGAATGGGCCTACCATCCACCAAGATCTCTCCAGCGCTGGCATCGTACATGCGCATGAGTAGGTTGGCTAGGGTAGATTTTCCCGAACCTGTAGTCCCAATGATTCCGAGGGTTTGTCCTGCGGCTATGGAAAAGGAAACATCACGAAGCGCCTTCACCCCTGAGTCTGGATAGACAAAGGAAAGGTGATTTACTTCAAGCGCCCCGGCCAAGGTTGACTCCAAGTTTTCAACAGAAACCAAATCTGTCTTTTGATCCAACAATTCATTGATGCGCCGCTGCGACACCTCTGCACGCTGTACAATGCTAGTCACCCAACCTAAAGAGGCTACTGGCCAGGTGAGCATGTTGACATACAAAATAAACTCCGCGATAACCCCATAGCCAATCTCCCCTTGAATAACTTTCATTCCTCCTACATAGACGGTAATGATGGTGGATATCCCCACCAAGGCCATGATCAAGGGGAAAAACAAGGCGTTCACTCGTGTCAACTCAATGGATTGATACTTGTATTCCTCGCTGGACTTGTCAAACTCAGAGGCAGAATCCTGTTCTCTCACAAATGCCTTCAACACCCGAATTCCTGAAAATGCCTCCTGCACAAAGGTGCTGAGTTGCGAAAGGCTGTGCTGAATTTTCTCTGATCTCGCGTTGATCAGGTTATTGACATAATAAATACTCAAGGAGAGGATTGGGAGCGGCAATAAGGAATACAAGGTTAATTCCAAATTGACAGAAACCATGTAGGAAATTACCAAAGGAAACAAAATTAACAAGTTGAGCCCATACATAATCGCTGGCCCCAAATACATTCGCACTCGGCTTACATCTTCTGAAATACGCGCCATCAGGTCTCCAGTGCTATTTTTCCGATAAAAGCTTAAGGGTAGAAATTGAAAATGTTCAAAGAGTTCATTTTTCATGTCGTATTCAATTTTACGTGACATGATGATGAGCGTTTGGCGAATCAAAAACAAGAAGAAGCCCCTAAGCAGGGCCATGACCAAAATCAAAATCCCAAAAACAAAGACCGATTCTAAAAAATACTCCCTAGCCAACTCCCCAAGTCCACCTTTGTCTAAAGGAGCAAAAAGCGCAAAACTTTCCACCACATAATCTATGGCGATTCGAACCAATTGGG
>JBANGF010000253.1:0-5685 GCA_037975655.1 Bacteroidota bacterium
TGGCAGGGGAAAGGGTACCGATTCCGCTTTTCTTGGTTCGCTCCCCATAAAGTCGGATGTAAACTGGCTTAGTGAGGTCGATTCCTTTTTCATCCGAATCCAAATTGACCCGGTACTGGTACCGGATGTGTTGGGCTTTCCCATTTTGAGTCAGGTTGATAGGGTTCTCCTTGCTAGACATGGGGATTTGCCAAATATCCCAGCCATCACGGAGTAAAACATACTTGCTGTCCGTACTCCAGCCTAGTGGGTTATATAAGGGCTTATTCAGGTTTCGGTCATCCTCTACATCTAAGACGGCTACGGGGAGATTATCAGTCAAATTCCGATGGGTGTTTGTTGGAATATCGTAGACATAAAAATGTCCATCCTTGCCATAGAGCAACTTTTTACCATCGGTAGAAGGGCGAGGCATGGATGCAAAGGTAGGCTGGTAAAATTTCTCCAAAAGCAAGGTCTTTTCGCCTGTCGCCACATCCACCAGGTAATAATCGAGGAAGGTCTGCCCGTTCAAGTTATTGTCCAATTCATAGGCTCCTGGATCTGATCCTAGGGCATGGTGTTGCTGAGGCAAAAGATTGAGTTCCCGGATGCTGCTGTCTTGAAGAGCAACATGAGTCTTGGAAGCTGGGTTGTACACTGCCCAAAAACTCGCATTTTTATCCATGCCTTCCATCACCTGCTGTCGGGACTGCATGCGATCGTCTTCCCAATGCCAGATAGTCATCTCAGGCTTCTTCGCATCCGTGGTCTTCTTCTCAGGTGAAGCGGATGTATTGAGTTTGGCAATGACTTGTTGAAGATCGGAAACCGACTTGATGGTAGTATCAGACTTGATTTTTTCAAGAGAAAGCACTTCAGCTTGTCGGATCGAATCTTGGTTGAGCTCCTGCTTGGCTTTGGTCTTCTCCAACTTTACTAGGGGATGAATGCCGTAGAAAATGCGGCTCAGGTCATCCGACCACATCGGTCGTTTGTTGGGGCTAATCGTGTAATTGGGATCAAAGCCAAGGCTGTCTACTGCCGGATCATACAGCGTCACCTGTGGATTGGAAAGGTTTTTTACCCCGATCACTGCTCCTTTTTCTTGCTTGTATTGCTTGTCCTTTTTGAATTTAAGGGCAGCAAATCCATCTCCCTTTTCCGTCCAGTTGAGGCTTTGGTAGTCGGCCTCATCCGAATCCAACACTTGGATGGAGTTCGTAGCAAGTTGCACGAGGTAGAGCCCATTGCCCTGGGAGTTGGCTGCATCTACGGTGTATGCGAGGTGGCTGCCTTTTTTGTTTACCGCATGCTCACGAACGTTGCCCAGATTCTGGGACTTGCCTGTGGCCAGGTGATAGATCAGGAGGTCGGATCCTTTGCCATCTCCATTTCCTTCCTTGGGAAGGGCGATGACCAGGTGGCTAGCTGCTTCTCCGGTGAAGTAAAATCCACCAGTTCCTTCGAAGGTTTTTTTGACTCCGGAGGCCAATTGAATCAGGTGAAGCTTTTCCTTGAGCGGCTTTCCATTGGATTTTTCGTTGGCCTTTTTCTCAGTGAATTTGGGGAATTCTTTGAAGGCAATCCATTGGCTATTGTCGCT
This sequence comes from Bacteroidota bacterium, assembly GCA_037975655.1. Lineage (GTDB taxonomy): Bacteria > Bacteroidota > Bacteroidia > Cytophagales > Cyclobacteriaceae > Algoriphagus. The sequence continues at coordinate 1,586 of JBANGF010000253.1, forward strand.
AAACTCAAAGCTAGCAAAGGTAGCGGCACCCAGCGGGAAGGTCTTTTTACTTGCAGGATCGGCTACTTTTTGAAGAATCAAATCCCCGTCGGTTTCAATACCCGTCAGCACATATGCCATCCATTGCCCGTCGGGAGAAAGCTTGAAGCCAGAGTTGGGCATGGATTTCCAGGCGGCTACATCCTTCCAAGAAATGGGACGCGAATCTTGCGCTTGTGCTTGGCTAAGTGTAATGCTAGCAACTAGCAAAAGGAGGAGAAGGTGTTTTTTCATAGAGTTGATTTTCAACAAAAATTAATCTTATTTCATCAGAATCCTTGGGGTCAATTTAAGGTCTTTTGTACACTACTTTCCCTCCTACCACAGTCAACTGCACCTTGGCTTGAAGAATTTCGTCTTCCGGGATTTCCATGATATTCTTGTCATATACCGTGAAGTCAGCGGCCTTGCCTACCTCAATAGATCCTTTGAACTTTTCTTCAAACTCCGCATAAGCACCATCTAAGGTGTAAGACTTCAAGGCCTGAGCACGGGTCATTTTTTGGTCTCCTTCGTAGCCCCCTTCCGGTAGTCCTTGGAGCGTCTTACGCGTCACAGAAGCATAAAAAGAAGGTATCGGATCTACAGGTTCTACGGGGGCATCGGTACCGTTGGCGATGCGTGCACCAGTCTTAAACAGACTCTGCCATACGTAAGCCCCATCAATGATGCGCTTCTCGCCCAAGCGGTCGATTGCCCAAGGGCGGTCGGAACTCAAGTGAATTGCCTGCATGGCGGCAATGACTCCCAACTTTCCAAAACGTGGGATATCATCCGGATGCAGGTGCTGTGCATGTTCGATACGGAAACGATGGTCTTTTGCTGCTGGAAACTTGGCAAAAGCGGCTTCGTAGCGATCCAAAATCTCCTGGTTGGCACGATCGCCAATGGCATGCGAGCAAACCTGAAATCCCAAAGGCAGCGCTTTTTCCGCAACCTCGGTTACCACCGACATGGGCAAGGTTTCGTGTCCTCGATGGCCCGGCTTGTCTGAATAGTCCTCTAGCAACCAGGCTCCCCAAGGTCCCAAAGCCCCATCGCAATTGAGTTTGATGGAGCGCACCGTCACCCAGTGATTGGGATCGATCATTGGTCCTTTTTTGTACCAGGCTTCCAACAAGTCCGGCTGTCTACCGGTCAGCATGATGTACATGCGTGCGGTCAGTTTGCCTTCTTTTTGAAACTTCTGCACCAAGTCGATGACCTCCTGTCCGGAACCTGCATCGTGGAAGGAAGTAATTCCTTTTTCAGCCAATTCTTGCAAGGCTAAGGTCAATGCCTCCTCGTCTTTTTCTGGGGTAGTTTCGGGAATCAATTTACTCACTAGCGTGGAGGCTCGCTCCACCAACACCCCCGTAGGATTGCCGAGTTCGTCCCGTAGGACCTCTCCACCCTCCACCTCTTGGGTCGGTGTTTCGCTTCGCAAAGGGGTGATGCCTGCCAGATCCATCGCCTTTTGATTCACAAAAGAAGCGTGTCCAGAGGCATGGGCTAGGTAAACGGGATTGTTGGGACTCACTGCACTGAGCGCCTCATGTGTTTGAAAGCCTTTCACGACCTTTTCAGGCATTTTGAGCCACTTGTCCTGGTGCCATCCCCTACCTGTAATCCAATCTCCGGGCTTGGCTACTGCGGCAGCCTCCGCTACTTTTTGAATCAATTCCTCGTAAGTCTTCACCCCCATCAAGTCGATCTCCAGTTTGTTGTAGCCTATTCCCATCAGGTGGGCGTGCGATTCGATGATTCCAGGAGTCATCGTCTTCCCTGCTAGGTCAATCACCTCGGTGTCGCTGCCAACAAATTTTTGGATTTCTTCAGTTGTGCCCACAGCCAAAATTAGCCCATCCTTGACCGCCACGGCCTCCACTTTCGGATTGGCTTCGTCTACGGTGTAGACAATTCCATTGATAAACACTTGGTCGGCAGGGTCAGGACCTGCTTGGCAACTCCAGAGCAGGAGAACTGCAAAAAGGGAATAGAGGATTGTTTTCATGGGTTGGTATTTGAATACCGAAACTACCTTATTTGATTTATGTTGCCAAGCCGATCAAAGAATTCGAATTGTCCACAGACGACAGACCACGGTCCACAGCGCATTAAATTGAACCACAAGTCCTATTTTCTTGTGGAGACCATTAAAAAAGTAGATAACCTATAAGACAAAATCTGCGGCTTTTTCTTTGTAAATCCGCGTGAAAAAAATTCAGCACCGGAAGAGCAAGCCTTAGGGGATATCCCTTACTTCACCCAGATTTTTTGGACGATTGTCCGTTTGTCCTCAGTTTGCAACTGCAAAAAATACATGCCTGGCGCTAGATTTGGAATATCCACCAGCACCGCTCTCCTTGCAGGAAGGACAATTTCTGGAAGTAATACCTGACCAAGCGTAGAAACCAACCGCCCAGTAGCGGGTAAACTAGATACCACTTGGAAAGAGCCGGAACTTGGGTTTGGAAAGGTAGCCACGCTAAATTCACCCGCAGAACCATCCTTTAATCCGACTGCACTCAGGTAAACCAGCCCTCCTCCACGGGTACCCAGGATCAGGTCATCTTCCTCACCCAGACCAGACTTCACCACCGCCAGCCAGTTGGAGCGACCCAGCCGCAACGGCAAGTCTTGATTTTGAATCCGAACCAGTACCTCCTCCCGAACAGGCGCATTCAGAAAGTCTCGGGTTCGGTAAATTCTACCCGTTTGGTCCACCGAATACAAATCGGGACGCTCTCCGATACGCACCGCTACATTCAGGTTTCGATTGGCTGGATTGTCTTGAAAACCTAAAAAATTACTCGCCAAAAGACGAACCGATCGTGCAGTCAAGTCCAGCTCGTACTGGGTCAAACTGCCATTTTGCGCGGCTACTAGGAGTTGATCCTTCCCTGCATACCCAAACAATGTCAACTGGTCTCCAAACCTCAAAGTAAGTCCCGAAAGTGTAATTTCTTCCCAGTTGGTCCCTACACGCTTGAGCAAGACAGGAGCAGGCACGCCTGTGCTGCTAATTCGGGTTCCCAGCACCAAAAGATGCTTTTCCTTAGATACAGTAGTATAATCTAAGAGGCTTAAATCCAAAAGATTGAGGCCGGATAGCCCCAGGTAATCTTCCTCCACCAGTTCCAGTTGCGTTCCCGTGTACTGCATTCGGTAAGCTTGACCCAAGACTTTGGTTCCCTTTTTCCCATTGGCAGTCAGGAGGAGTTCGCCCGAAAAGGAAGTTCCACTAAAGAAAGGGCGGGTGTTTTCACCCAAATCCAACACTTGATCCTGTAGGATAGGCAGCGGTTTGCCTGTCCCCTTTTCCAATCGAACGATAGATTGAGCAAAATCAATTCCAAAGGGAGCGGCGGTTTCATTCGTATTCAAACTGACAACCAGGGATTCCTCCAAATACTGCCCTACGTGGAAGCGAGGAAACTCGGGTAAAGACCCGAATCCCGGCAGCTCCTTGGAAAAGGAAGTAAATTTCGGATTGCTGCTAGTGCCCACGTTGGGCAAAAAATAGAGCGTCGTACATTCTTCCCGACCCATCAGCAGGTCTGGGATGCCGTCACCCGTAAAATCTCGGTACAGCAAACTATGTCCCCCCGCATGCTGCACTCGGGCTTGGTCAAGAGGTGAAGGGGGTGTAGCGAGGGTTCTTCCGTCACAAGTAAGCCCAAAACTGATCTGCCCACAACCACAAAACTCAAAACCACCCCAGTGCCGGACCGGAAAAGCAAAGCCATCGATATCCGGACTTCCCTTGCGCTCGATGGAGATATTGCGGTAGTATTCCAGGTAGTCCCCTACCGCAAAGTTGAAGAGGAGCAAGTCCAAATCCCCATCACCATCCACGTCTTGAAGGAGGGGTGTATCTAGGTTATTGGCAGGAATGTTATTGGCTCCCTCCAAGCGCAAGAAATTTTGGGCCAAGCTCCAGGAAATCTGGCTTCCCGATGAGGTATTGCGGTAGGCTTTTAGGCCGAGGGCGGTTGAGGTAAAAAGGTCCTTTTTCCCATCTCGATCAAAATCTACCAAGACCAAAAATCCACTCACATCTGAAGGGAAAAAGTAACTGA
>JBANGF010000356.1:0-6037 GCA_037975655.1 Bacteroidota bacterium
GAGCTTTTTTGACTTCCTCCACAATTAGACGCGCAATATCCAACTTAGGCAGAAGAGCTGACTGTACAACTTGTCCATCCTTATGAAAAATCCGCACCTGATTGGTGTCGTGCTTAAATCCAACTCCTTCTTGAATAGCAGAATTCAAGACAACCAGATCGAAATTTTTACGGACCAGTTTGGCTTTGGCATTCGCTTCTTCCTGTTCAGTTTCTAAGGCAAAGCCCACATGAACTTGTCCCTTCTTTTTCATTTTGCCCATTTCAAAGGCAATGTCTACGTTAGGAACCAACCGAAGGGGAAGTTCTTCTCCCTGTTTCTTTATTTTTTGAGTGGCTGGGCTTTCTGGTCTAAAATCGGCCACTGCCGCAGCAAACACCACCGCATCCATTTGCCCATGTAAGCCTTTTGTTACTTCATACATTTCAGCTGCGGTAGTCACACGCTCCACCTGAAATCCCTGTCCATCCAACTTCAGAGCTACTGGGCCCGCGACCACATACACTTCAGCTCCTGCTGCTTGAAATGCTTGGGCTAGAGCAAATCCCATTTTCCCACTAGAATGGTTACTCAAGAAACGAACGGGATCCAGCGACTCCTGTGTAGGACCTAGCGTAATCAACACTTTTTTTCCGCCAAACTCCTTCTTAGAATTAAAAAAATCGAAAACTCGCTCCAGGATATGTTCTGGCTCCATCATGCGGCCTTGTCCTGAAAGCCCACTGGCCAATTCCCCAGATTCGGCTTCCAACACTACATTTCCAAAGGAAGCCACTTTCTCCAAGTTCGCTAGAACCGAGGGGTGCTGATACATGTCCAAATCCATAGCCGGCGCAAGCATGACTGGGCACCGGCAGGAAAGGTAGGTGGCAGTAAGGAGGTTATCACATGCTCCCTGCGCGAGTTTGGAAAGGGTATTTGCACTTAAGGGCGCCACTAAAAATAAATCTGCCCAAAGGCCCAGCTCCACATGGTTGTGCCATTGACCAGATTTCTTTTCGAAAAAATCAGATAGGACTGGTCTTTTGGAAAGAGTAGCTAAGGTAAGGGGGGTAATAAAATCAAGAGCAGAGGTCGTAGCTACTAGCTGTACCTCTGCTCCAGATTTGATTAGTAAGCGTGTTAAAATCGCTGTTTTATAAGCTGCAATGCTGCCTGTAACACCGACTAAAATTCGCTTGCCTTGCAGGTTCATGGGAAATTACTCCGCTCCTTCTTGAGAAGGGTATCTATGGTGGATTTTTCCTTCCATAAACTCTTCCATCGCCAAAGAAGTAGGCTTAGGCATTCTTTCGTAAAACTTAGAGATCTCAATTTGCTCCTTGTTTTCAAATACCTCTTCCAAGTTGTCTACCGTGGAAGCAAACTCAGAAAGCTTGTTGTTCAATTCTTCCTTCAAGGTAGAAGAAATTTGCTTAGCACGTTGACCAACGATGTGGATGGACTCATAGATGTTACCTGTTTGATCAGCGATTTTATCTAAGTCTCTGGTAATGATTGATGGATTGACAGCCATATAGTTTGTTTTTTTGAGTGCTTGAATTATTTTAATTTGAGTTAGTGGTAACCACTACCTCTTCTGCAGCCTTTTTATCTGCAATTTCTTTTTTCAGTTTGGCATGTGCTTGCGCTTCTTCTTTGGTCTGTTCTTCAAATTTTTTCACCTCACCCAAATAACCACTAGCTGGGTATTTGCGGTAAAAATTAGCAGCAAATTTTAAAGCATCATTCAGACGCTCTTCTTTTTTGTCGAAAGCACTATTCTTGGCATAAGCATAACCCACTTCTACCAAACGGTAAGCCAACTCCTCATTTCGTTTGCTTTCAGGATAGTCCTTTGCAAAATTTTGAAAGTTGATAATGCAGGCTCGGTAAAAGTCTCCCGGGAATAAACCCTCCTTTAATCGGTAGTACATTTCCGCTTCGCTATAAGCTTTTTCCTCAAATCTAGACTCTAAATCCTTGAGCATGTCCATGGCACGCTCGTAACTAGCGGAAGCAGGAAATCTTCCTACAAATTGTTGAATCGCAGACACGGCTTCCTTGCTACTTTGCTGATCCAGATTGTAATCAGGAGCATCTAAATACAACGAGTAGGCATGCATAAATAGGGCTTCCTCTGCCAAAGCACTTCGGTTGTAGGTCTTGTAAAAGGTGTTGAAATAGCCAGCAGACTCAATGTAACGCTTGGTCTTGAAGTGGCAATTGGCGTAGTTGTACTCCGCCATTTCTGCTTTTTCAGACCCCTTAATTACAGGAAGTACCTTCTCATACAAGATAATAGCCTTGTTGTATTCACCTTCTTGGTAATACTTGTTGGCACCATTGTAAAGCTCTTCCCAGTTGGTACTCTTTTCCAACTTGGTAAAAGGCCCACAGGCTCCCAAGAGAACCAAGGAAATCACAAACAAGATCGAATTGTTTCGCATGATTAATTAAAGGACCGCAAATATAAGGGATAATTGTAAGATTTCAAATGAAATGGCCAAGTGGAAAGCGGTTACTTTTTTACTTGTAATTTCTTGGTGACCACGTTCTTGTTGTCTACAAATAAGGTGTAAAAATACACCCCTGGCTGAAAGTCAGCTACCTGAATTACGAGACTATTCCGAGTAGGATCCAGTTCGTATTCGGCAATGGGATTGCCGATGAAACTTGTTACTGTGATTTTGGCTTTCGCTTTTGGATTTACCACGGTATAGTCCAATTGAGCAACGCGATTACTTGGATTGGGGTAAATATCCCCAAGTTTGATGTCTTTGTGTGAAAAATCTGCAGTCGGTGTAGGTGTAACGGCATATTTGGCTTCCACTACAAAAAACTCACGCAGCGATTCACTGTTGACAAAAACGAGATCGAAACTCCCTAGGGTCTCTGCAATACCCATTTCAAACTCCAAATACAAATCCGTATAAATCTCCCCAGGCGCAAGCTTCAACACTACCTTTGCTAAGTCTTTTTTCGGATCAAAGCATTGATCACCGAGACAAATACGCATTTTTTGAGAGGAACCGATACTTCCTTTAATATTTCGAAGAAGGAAAGTCTTTGGCTGGGTAGACTCGTTGTGCAACAGGACTGTTTTTCGTTGGGACGAACCTATTTTACCTGAAAAATCAACCCTCTCACTCAATACGCGTACCTGTTGGGCAGTAGCCAGCATAGGCAACGCCAACAGTAAAAGTAGTGTTATTTTGAGCAATCGGGTGTTCATGTAAATTTTTCTCAATAGGCAGATGTACTTATACTAAATAGATTCTACTTACGTTAAATGTATTTAAAAAGATGCAATTTCTCCGAGAAAGTCGGGTTAATTGTTGTTAAGTTTTTAAAAATCTTGGCCTTTAAATGCTTTATCCTCCTCCCAACCGTTTAACAGGCTTTTCTTGCAGTGCTTTTTGAAGTTGGCCTTGGCTCGGCATCTCCAGTTTCACCTCCGGTTCATTGAAAAAATTCTTCAGTGTCGGATCAATTTCTATCACCTTGCGCCAGTCATCAATAGTGGATCGTTTTGGTTTTTCCTCGACTCGCCATCGAAAACCCTCCAGCCTACTCATCTTTTCATTAATATCCTGAACAGGGATAAATCTGCCATCTGGCTTTATCCCAAAATTTGATTTCTTAATAAGCCCATCCACAAAGGTTAGCCCGATAGTGGCACTCAAGATACGGTTGATTCCTTGTGTCAAAGTATCCCCTTCCAAGGCATAGTACAGCGACTCCCCGTTTCCCTCTATCAAAAGGTGACTCATCTGCCCCTCCTTGAAGTGTCCCGTCATCTTTCTTCCTTTCATCTGATTGAAATTCAAAAGCGTATCAGTTAAAATCGCAAAGGCTTTATTCTTCATGAAAACCCGGTCTAGGGTCTCATTTTTGAGGTAAAACACCATGCTATCCGCAGAAATTTGGCTCGATCGGTTCCATAAAATAGGATCCTTGTAGAGATGAATGGAGGAGTCTGGAAAGGCATAAAACAAGGAGTCAGCCTTCCCAGAAAGATCTGTTTTCACCAGATTCACTTCGTGAAAAGCTAGCAAATACTTCAAGGAATCAGCCTCACCGTCTTGAGAAATCAGCGTGTCAGCTGTAAGAAATAGCGTGTCTGACTCAAAATACCTACGCACCAAAGCATTCCCGTATACCTGACTGTATTTTTTCTTTTCCCAATAGGTCCCTACCTCTCCAAAAACTTCCAGTTTTCGTTCCTTATTCAATACGCGAACATCCTTTTTCCCCTCATAGTAGGCCTTGGGCTCGTCATAAAACAATTCATCCGCTTTTACCCGGCTTTCTTCTGTATCTACAAGCCCCTCAAAAAATTTAAACTGCTTCAATTGGGTATCGTAGAAACTTCCTTTTTGTGCATCCAAATGATAGCCCTCTTTCGACACAATATTTGTCAAGCCAGGGGTCTGGGCTGTTTTGGGAATGGTCAAATAAATTAGGTCTTGCGTTTTAAGCGTATAATCTGGGTTAACCAACACTACATCTTGTTGAAAACTGATTCGCTCGAAATTAATCTCATAGGTCCCAATTTCACTCGTCAAGACATTGACTGAATCCACCATCTTACCACCTTCAAAATAATTTGCAACGTTGGTTTCCCGATTGTAATCCAAGTATTCGGTATAAAGTTTAGTTTTCTGATTGGTGAAAACTACGTTTTTACGAAGCTTGGCCACCTTGGTAGTACCATCGTATTCGGCATAGGAACTCGTAGTGGTAATCGGATCTTCTTCATCCTTGATTTGCACTCTCCCAAATAGTTGCGCTCGGTTTTCTTCTCGGAAAAAATAGGCTGAATCGCAGGAAATTAAGGAATTTTGATGCTTCATATTCACATTTCCCAATAAGCGTTCAAAGCCTTTTGCTCCTTGCAACAAATCCGCACTACGAATCTCCAACAAGGAGGAGGATTGCGCAAGACCTAGTATTGGCATGCTAACCAAGAGCAGAAGTGGAAAAATGAAAAAAGGAGATTTCATAGGGAATAGAATGGAGGCAAATTTAGCAGAAAAAGCTATTTTTGATCAATGTACAACGCCTTTATATCGCATATCCAGCAACGCAAACTTTTTGAATCAGGTAAATGCTACTTGTTGGCCTGTAGTGGTGGACTGGATAGCATGGCCTTGGCACATCTGCTTCATAATGCTGGAGTTCAATTTGAGTTGGCACATGTCAACTTTGGCATGAGGGGGGAAGAAAGCGATGGGGATGAAGAATTTGTGAAAAAATGGGGTCAAAAACATGGACTTCGCGTGCATGTCTACCAAGCAAAGACTCAAGAATGGGCCGAGAAAAATGGGGTTTCCATTCAGATGGCGGCACGAGAAATTCGTTATCAGTTTTTTGAAGAAATTCGAAGCAAGCAAAACTTGGCAGGCATCGTTGTTGCCCATCAGGAAGACGACCAATTAGAAACTATTTTTCTCAACCTTGCTCGGGGCACTGGAATCGAGGGTCTTTATGGCATGAGTGAACGGCGAGGAGAGTTGATCCGGCCACTACTTCCCTTTTCAAGAGCACAGCTTGCAGCCTATGCAGAAGAGATACAGCTCAGCTGGCGGGAAGACCGCTCCAACGCTACCTCTGATTACAAAAGAAATAAGCTACGCCATCAAGGGTTACCCGCTCTTTACAGCTTGGAACCCGATACGCGCCAAAATCTACTGCAAAGCTTTGCCAGATTGAAAGATACTGGAAAAGCTTTTTCAGGATTATTCGAACTATGGAAAGCTGCACATGTTCGGGAACAGCAAGGCATGAGTATTCTTGCGTATCAGGCAATCCGGAACATGCAAGGTGCCGCATCCTTGCTTTATTACTGGCTACGGCCCTATGGATTCAACTCAGATCAAGCCTATGCCTTGTCAGAAAGCCTTACTGAAATCAAATCTGGAACAATCTTCCGAAGCACCTCCTTTGAAGTCTGCCTAGACCGGGAGGAACTCCTCCTCTACCCGATCTCCACTCCTTTCTCGGGTATCGAACTCCCTTATGGAGCTACCACTTTTGAACTCCCAGATGGGAGGTA
>JBANGF010000017.1:0-7698 GCA_037975655.1 Bacteroidota bacterium
GATAGCGATGAGCCAAACCTGACCAGCTCCAGCGACATCAGCCCCGTGGCTTTTCCAGCTTTCTTTGCTGGTTCCACGACCATGATCCACTGTGATGAGCAGTGTGGTCTTATCACGGTAATGTGGATCCGCCTGAAGGGTTTCCCAAATTTCCTTCAAGTAGGCATCCGTTTGCTTGGCGGATTTCAGGTATTCGTCATATCTCCCATCGTGTGCCCAATCGTCTGTTTCCCCATAAGCTAAGTATAAGATGCTGGGCTTTTGAGTGCGTAGGGCTTCCAAAGCATAATGATGCGTAAATGGATCTAGACGAACAGACTCCCAAGGCCCGCGAATTTCTTTTTGCAGCCGATTGAGAAGCTTCTCGGTCTCTGAAATGGCAGTTCCTATGGCAGGAGTAAATCCTGAATTCACAGGAATGCCACTTCGACTTTCGTTGATAATAAACGGGAATACATCCCAACCCCCAAAAGCCATCACCTTATTTCGATAGGCGGGCATCTCGTTTAAGTATTCTAGAAAGGTCTTGTTGGGATTGGGCACTTTGTCGTTGGATCGGATTCGGCTATCGTCTGCACTTCCCGAAAGCAACTCGTTGTAGCCGGGGTAGGAAAACCAGAGTTTGTTTTGCGTATCTACCTTTGCACCATAGTATCGGTTACCATACACTTGACCTTGCTGGGCAAGTGTACCCCAAACAAAGGGAAAAAGTTTGGCTCTTCGTACCAGAGGATCCGAATGCCAAAAATCCCCCAACAAGGAACCCGGTTTCTCTACCATTCCTGTATCGTCTACCAGCAAGGAATCGGCTCCTCCAAACAATTCCTGCCAACGTAATCCATCTAAGGTCACCAACACCAGATGCTCTGTCTTCGTCGTTTTGGATTGTGCAAAAAGATTCTGAGAAAAGAGAAGGAGCGTGAGTAGGAGTAATTTGAAGGAGTTCATCGTAGAAAATTCGTTAGTTGGTAAGCCAAACAAGAAAGATGGAATGGAAATATAAGGATTTTCTGTGCACTGCAAGAGTCCTTTGCAGGATGAAGCCAAGATTACACTCCTATTAATTGGTAAGGCTTTTACAAAAAGGATTTTTCCAAGACGCTAGTTTATGGAGTCTGTAACTCCTTACTTTTCCAAGGAATACACGCGCAAATTGGCACGCTCCACAAAGCCTATTTTTTGATACAAACGGTAAGCAGGGAGATTGTCTGGATAAAGTTGGAGGTACGGAATTTGTCCATGTTGCTGGATGTAGTGCAACACATGGGGTAAAACGAGTTTTGCCAATCCCCTCCCCAAAAAGTCTGGATGCGTACAGACTGCACTCACTTCGGTGTAGGGGCCTGCTGCCAAACGGGTTCCTGCCATGGAAACCAATCTCCCGTCTACAAAATAGCCGAAATAGCCACCAAAATCGATTGTGTTTTCCAAAAATGGGCCTGGCTTGGCCAATTGAGTTAGAGCCAACATCTCGGGTACATCTGCCTTACCCAATGCACGAATAGAAGAATCTAGAATCAATTGAATTGAAGGCTTTTCGAAGACCATCTGCAACAAGGCATTGTCATTGCGGACCTTCCATTTGGCATCCAATTCCAAAAATCCAGGTGTAAATAGAATCACCCGCATTCCTGGATCCATGACTGCATGCAATTGATCCAATTGCTCAACCTCGTAGCTGAGCAACCCCGCAAAGAAGCCCATCTTTCGATCAATAAAGAGTGCATCTCCTCGCCCATAGGAATGTGTAGCTCCTCCTGAGTTGAGAGCTGTCCAAATGGGATTATCTAAGGGATGGGGCATGGCTCTAGTTTGGGATTAAGTTTACCAAAATTCAAAGGATTAAAGTTATCGCTCCGGCTGAACTTAACCACTCTTTTTCCAGAATGCAATCTCAAAAAATTAAAGGAGATTAAACCCTCCTTTAACCAACACCACAGCTGTGGAATCTAATGCTGCATCTGTGGCGATTGCTCGGTAATGCTTGCCTTTTGCCCCAGGAGTCACTTTGATTTTTTGTAAGGTAAACGCACCTGCACTTTTTGATTTTTGTACTAAGATGTAGTGATCCTCCCCTACTTCAATAATCGATTCTTCAGGAACTGCCAAAGACCGTTGAGGATCCAATTGAATTCTCGCTTGCAAAAACATGCCTGGAGTCAATTTGGCTTCCTCTTTTTCATCCAACAGGTCCGCATGCACTTTGATCTGTCGCTGCTCGTTTATGGACTTTCCCACAATTTTTATCTTTGCCTTAACCACCTCGTCCGGACGATCTGGGCTCGTAAATTCAACCACCTGACCAGGATGCACCTTGCTCGCATCCATCTCAAAAAGAACCAATTCCACATGAATATGCTCCTTACTCATCAAAGTCAGCGCCTTGGCTGCAGCCGGTAAAAACTGTCCTGGAACAGCCAATACCTCCTCCACAAACCCAGCGATGGGTGAAGTGATTGAAATTTTGCTCCGCATATTCGCTGGAGAAAGTGTCTCTCCATCAATCGAAATTAGCGCCAACTGTTTTTTCAAGCTTTGGGTTTTTGCCAAAGCCGCCTCGTAATCCGCAGCAGCTTTCAAGAAATTTTTCTGCGCTGAAATCTGTTCCTGCGCCAAAGTCTTTTGCCGTTCCCATTCGGCTTTAAGGTAGGCCAGTTGGCTTTTTATTTCCAAGTAATCCTGCTGCAAGCGTAGAAATTCTGGATTTTCTAACGTCAACAAAACTTCCCCCTTCCGAACTTCCTGCCCTTCAATCAACTTCAAATCTTGCACATATCCCCCAAAATAAGTGGTGATTTCACGCATCCCTTCCACCGGAATTTGTACAGTTCCTTGCACGGCAATTTCCTCCGAAAATTCCCCAGTATGCAATTCCCCCCACTCCATTTTCATGGTTCGGAATTGGTCCTCCGTTAGTTGGATTTCAGTGGATTCGCTTGGCGCTTCACTCACCTCAATGCCATCTTCTTTTTTGGCACAGGAGGTCAGCAGAAGGAAGACAAATACAGGCGCTAAAAGTATTTTTGAACTAGATTTCATGAGGGATTTAGGTAAATAAGTTCGAGTTGATTGATTAAATAGTCCCGCTTCGCTTCGAGGTATTGGATACGAAGTGACCGTGAATTTTCTATCAATTGTACATACTGTAGAAAATCGATTTCTCCTTCGGAAAAGGAGCGTGTGGCCTGGGCTTGCAACTGATTCGCCAGTCGCATGCCCTCCTGCTCAAAGTAGCTAATAACCTGACTTTGCTGAGCCAACTTCTTTTGGAGTACGGCAACTTGATTGTCCAAGCGCATTTGAAAATTGTCTGCTTCCAAGCCTACTTGTTCCTGCACTATTCTGCTAGCTTTTATCTTGGCAGCTTGGGATCCAAAAAACAAGGGAATGCCCAGTCCAACCTCAAAACCGGGATAGATTTTTGAGCCTGCGGCTAAATTCGTACCTCTAAATAAGTTCACATTTACGTCGGGCAACAAGTACTGCTGCTCCAATTGGGTCTGGTATTTGGCTTGCATCTTGTTTGCTTCGAACCAAGAAAGTCCTGGATGCAGGCCCTGAGGCATTGCTGAATTCAATACCACCGGATTAGCAGAAATCTGAATTTCCCCCTCCACTCCTAACAAACTGGCCAATCGCAACAGTGCATTCGATTTTTCGCTTTTTGCTTCAGAACTGCGCAATCCAATTTCCTTCTGCTTGCTTTCCGCGGTGAGTTTTTCCAATAAGGAAGCCTCACCAGTCTCGAGTCGCCGTTTAGCCGCCACAGAAAAGGCAGCATAAAGACTATCCAAATACCCATAATTTTTCTCCAACTCCATCCAATACTGAGCCGTTACAAAAGCCAAGCCCACTTCCTTTTTCAAGGCACGCATGTCCAATTGCAAACGTGCCTCTTCCTGACTTTGACTGGCTTGAAGGAGATTTTTGGAAGTGTTGTAAACCGTAGGTAGCTCAAATCGCTGACGCACACCCCAAACCCGGTTGAATACTCCATTTTCAGCAATATCGTTTTGATCTTGAGCATGGTACACTTGTGTTTTTTCCAAGCTCCAAGCGGAGCCAGTCAGGGCTTCAGCTGCCGCCAATCGCTTTTGTGCTGCTTGAATACCCAGGTTTTGCTTCTCAGCCAATACAAGCGCCTCATCCAAAGTCAAACCTGAAGAAGTCTGCGCCCAAGTACCTGCAAGTGGGAAAATCAGAAAAAGAACGAATAGTGCGGCACCTTTCAAGTTTGAAGTTGAAGGCTCCTTTTTGGAATTAAACCATACGTAAAGAACTGGAAGTACCACCAGGGTCAACAAGGTAGCCGATATCAACCCTCCAACAACAACAGTAGCCAAGGGGCGCTGCACCTCTGCACCAGCTGACCCAGAAAGGGCCATCGGCAAAAAGCCTAAAGCTGCAGCTGATGCCGTCAGCAGTACAGGACGCAAACGTTCTCCTGCTCCCACAAGGACTAATTCACGAAGGGAAGTATAGCGAGATGCCATGGATTTGAAATGTTCAATCATCACAATCCCGTTGAGGACGGCAATACCAAATAGCGCAATAAAACCTACCCCCGCAGAAATACTAAATGGCATATCCCGCATCCAAAGCAAGACAATCCCGCCAATTGCTGACAAAGGAATTGCCGTAAAAATCATAAAGGCATCTTTTGCCGAAGAAAACGCAAAGTAAAGGAGCACAAAAATGAGTAGGAGCGCTATTGGAACTGCGATCAAAAGTCTGGTTCTCGCTTGCTGCAGATTCTCAAATTGGCCTCCATATTCTACTCGATAGCCTTCAGGTATTTCCACCTTATTCTTGACAATAGCTTGAATGTCATCCACTACAGATTGTAAATCTCGATTACGAACATTGACACCGACGACTACCCTTCGTTGGGTATTGTCTCGAGAAATTTTTGCAGGTCCCTTGGTATAGGAGATGGATGCCAACTCAGAAAGAGGAATACTTCCCCCAGTTGGGAGTTGTATGGCAGCATTTTCGAGATGCTCAATGTCCTTTCGATAGGGCTCATCAAATCGAACCACCAAGTCAAACTGCTTTTCTCCTTCAAATACGGTACCTGCTGTAAGCCCTGCAAATCCCATGGTGACTACCTGATTGAGGTCCTCCACATTCAATCCGTACTTCGCAATCTTGGCCCGATCGTACTCAATTTTCATTTGTGGTAATCCATCCACTTTTTCAAGAATAATGTCTGCAGCCCCTTCTACTCCCTGAATGGCAGTTTCAATCTCTTCAGCTGTATGCAAGAGCACATTCAAATCCTCCCCAACTACCTTAATGGCTAGATCAGCACGTACCCCAGTAATCAATTCATTGAAACGCATCTCGATGGGCTGGGTAAATTCATAATCCAATCCAGGAATTGCAGTTAACGCTTTTTTAAACTCCTCCGCCAACTCGTCCTTGGTTTCCACGGTGGTCCACTCGCTTGGTGGATGCAGCGTGACAATCACATCGCTTTCCTCCATAGACATGGGATCGGTAGGGATTTCCGCAGCACCAATGCGGGTTACCACTTGCTTGACCTCTGGAAACTTCATCAGAATTCGCTCCATTTCAGTAATCGTCTCCACGGTATTGGTCAAGGTAGTCCCCGTCTTCAATACAGGTTGGATCACGAAATCACCCTCATCCAAGGTGGGCACAAACTCTGATCCCATGGTGGAGAAAAGCAGAATTGCCCCCACAAGTAACCCTGCAGCAGCAAGGAGAATGGCTTTGCTATTACTCAAGGCCCAATCCAGAGCGGGCAGGTAAAGCTTATTTAAAAATTTGAGTAACCGAACAGAGGTGTTTTTTGGACCTGGCACTTCGGACTTGAGGAATACCGCAGACACCACAGGCACATAGGTAAGTCCGAGAATCATGGCACCGATCAAGGCAAAACTGAACACCTCAGCCATGGGTCTAAACATCTTCCCCTCCACTCCAGAAAGGGATAGAATAGGAATGAAAACTAGGATGATGATAATCTGCCCAAATATGGCAGAATGCATCATTTTGGAGGAACCTGTAAAAGCAATTTTGTCTTTTTCGAGTTGCCTTTCCTTACCCGAAAGTGCCGCAAAAGTTGCGGAAGATTTTGTAAACTGGAAGGCAATGAATTCCACTATAATTACTGCCCCATCGATGATGATTCCGAAGTCAATTGCACCCAAACTCATCAAGTTGGCATCCACCCCAAACACGTACATGCAGGCGAGTGCAAAAAGCAAACTGAGCGGAATCACGGAAGCTACCACCAAGCCGGAACGGAAATTTCCCAGGAGCAGCACGACCACAAACACCACAATCAAGCAACCTAAAATCAGATTCTCTACAATGGTGAATGTCGTCCGTCCAATAAGTTCCGAGCGGTCCAAAAATCCATTGATGACAATTCCTTCTGGAAGTACCGATTCCATTTCAGCGATTCGTTCCTTGACCCGATCAATAGTCCCCTTTCCATCTGCTCCTTTGAGCATCATGACTTGTCCCAAGACCTTTTCCCCTTGTGCATTGGCGGTAATGGCCCCAAAGCGATTGGCATGACCAAACTTCACTTCCGCAATATCTCGAATGTAGATAGGGCTTCCATCGCGGAGTTCCACCACCATGTTTTCAATGTCCTCTAGGCCTTTTACCTGCCCTTCACCACGAATAAAAAAGCTTTCGTTGGTCTTTTCGATGTAACTCCCCCCTGAGATGGAATTATTGGTTTGAAGTACCTGGTACACCGAAGCCAAATCTACCTTCATGGCCTTGAGCCGCTCAGGATTAATCGCTACTTCGTATTGCTTGAGATAGCCCCCCCAGGTATTGACTTCAATGACTCCTTCAATGCCGGAAAGATTTCTTCGAACCACCCAGTCTTGAATAGTACGAAGGTCTGTAATGCTGTACCGATCCTCGTAGCCTGGCTTGACATCGATAACGTATTGGTAAATCTCGCCTAATCCCGTAGAAATCGGGCCCATAATTGGTGTTCCAAAACCTGCTGGGATTCGTTCTTCGGCGATTTTAAGGCGTTCTGCAATGAGCTGCCTTGGCAGGTAAGTTCCTAAATCCTCCTCAAAAACTAGGGTTACTACCGATAGTCCAAATTTGGAAACGGATCGAATCTCTTTGATCCCCGGCAAGTTGGCCATCTCTAGTTCGATGGGATAGGTTAGGAATTTCTCCACATCCTCGGTCGCTAAATTTCGCGAAGTAGTAATGACCTGAACCTGATTGTTCGTCACATCAGGAACTGCACCAATGGGTAGATTGGCTAAGGAATAAATTCCAAAACCAACCCATGCTGCAATAAAGAGAGCTATTAAAAATTTATTGGAAATACTCCACTGGATAATCCGATCAAGCATAAGTCCTAGGCTAGGGTAGTGTACAAAATTCCGAACCTAGCCTTAGGGCTAACTTAGTCCATTCTTAATTTTTCCTTAAGACGCGTCGGTAAATTCCAAACGGAAGGTGCTCCCTTTCCCCTTTTCACTGCTTACAGTCAACTGAATGGAAGACTCTTGGGCTAATTTTTTGACGATCGCCAAGCCCAAGCCAGTCCCAGGAATTCCATGATCTAGGGCTTCTTGAACCCTAAAAAAAGGATCAAAAATTTGTTCCAAATGCTCCGAAGCAATGCCCGTACCGGTGTCCACCACTTCGATAAATGCGGTGGAGTCTTTTCCTACACGCAGTCGAACT
>JBANGF010000031.1:0-2954 GCA_037975655.1 Bacteroidota bacterium
TAGTTCCTGTTTGATCCCCTCATTTTTAGAAACCTTTCCCATTCAAACGGAACTGAACACTTAATTCAAGACCTATCCTATCATTAAAACTCATTCCTTAACCAATTGTTAAAAACAATACTTAAAAATTTACAGAGCGAATTTCCATCAATGGAAGCACTTACCTAAAAGAGATTGATAAATTGCGTAAAGAAAAACGTAGTATTAGAAAGATTAACAAACTTAAGTTTACCATCAATACCCTATATCCTCCCCATGGTGATCAAAAACTTTAGGCAAATTTCATTAGCCTTCTTTTTAGTTATTTCAAGTGGGTTTTTGATCCAAAATAAGGCTCAGACCACTAAAGTTCAGGGACTTGTAGCCGATAAAGCCATGGTCGTTTCTGCTCGGGAGGAGGCCTCTCGAATAGGCATTGAAATTATCCGACAAGGAGGAAATGCTTTTGATGCGATGATGGCTACAGAAATGGCCTTGGCAGTGACTTTCCCCTTCGCTGGTAATCTTGGTGGTGGAGGCTTTATGGTCTACCGCATGGCCGATGGACGGATTGGGAGTTTAGACTACCGAGAAAAAGCCCCTCTAGCGGCTACCAAGGACATGTACCTGGATAAAAATGGCAATGTCATCCCCCAATTAAGTACCCAAGGAATTTTGGCTTCTGGAGTGCCAGGCACCTTGGCAGGTATTTTTGAAGCTCAGGCCAAGTTTGGAAAACTCAAACCCATACAAGTGCTTCAACCCGTAATCGATTTGGCTCGAAATGGATATGTAGTAACTAAAAATCAAGGTGAAAGTCTTCGAATGCATCGGCAGCTTTTCATCCAAGTAAATGGTCCAAACACCTTTTTTGGAAAAGAAATCAAAGCAGGTGATACCCTAAAACAACCCGCACTTGCGAATACCTTGGAGCGAATTGCTAAGAAAGGGAAGAACGAGTTTTATAAGGGAGAGACGGCTAAGATTTTGATCAATCATTTTCAAACCAATGGAGGCATAATTACCAAAAAGGACCTAGTCCAGTACAAAGCTGTGTGGAGAGATCCCATTGTTTTTCCGTATCGTGATTTGAAGATCATTTCCATGGCACCTCCAAGTTCTGGAGGAATCACCTTGGGTCAAATCCTCAAAATGCTCGAACCCTATCCCCTA
The DNA here is from genome assembly GCA_037975655.1 of Bacteroidota bacterium. GTDB lineage: Bacteria > Bacteroidota > Bacteroidia > Cytophagales > Cyclobacteriaceae > Algoriphagus. The sequence goes on from JBANGF010000031.1 coordinate 1,153, forward strand.
CGCCAAATGGGGCATCATTCCCCTGAATACATCCAAGCCCTTGTAGAGGCAGAGCGACGCGCCTATGCCGATCGAAATTATTACTTAGGTGATCCTGACTTTGTACAAATCCCTGTCAATCAATTGCTTGATTCTGCCTACCTGAAATCCAGAATGAGCAATTTTTCCTTCGAAAAAGCAAGTAAGTCAGCAGACATTGGCCGCGGTGACATCCAATTTTCTGAGAGCATGGAAACGACCCACTATTCCATTGTGGATGCAGATGGGAATGCCGTGTCAGTGACTACTACCCTCAATGGAGCCTACGGTTCCAAGGTATTTGTGGAGGAATTAGGCTTCTTCATGAACAATGAAATGGACGATTTCAGCGCCAAGCCAGGCATACCAAATATGTTTGGCCTCATCGGAGCCGAAGCCAATAGCATTGCTCCAGGCAAGCGTATGCTGAGTTCCATGACCCCCACTATCGTGGAAAAAGAGGGAAAACTAGCCATGGTTGTGGGTACACCAGGAGGATCCACCATTATCACTTCCGTACTACAGACGATTCTTAACGTGTATGAATTTGACATGGGGATGCAAGAAGCGGTCAATGCCCCTCGTTTTCATCACCAATGGTTGCCTGACTTGGTCAACTTTGAACCCAAAGCCTTTGGTGCGGCATTAGTGGAGCAACTCAAATCCAAAGGCTATTTGATCAACGAAGGAAATAGCCCCATCATTGGAAAAGTAGATGCCATTCGCGTTTTACCCAACGGCAAGCTTGAAGGCGGTGCTGATCCTAGAGGGGATGATAAGGCAGTGGGATTTTAATTTAAAAGATTAGCTGCATTAGCATTTAACCATGACCTTACTTTCCTGAGCCGTTGGTAAAAAATCCATTAGAAACCCTCAGAAATAGTCTAAATTGAATAGGTATTCATCAAACAATAAACCTATGAAAAATCGTCGCGAATTTCTTCAAAAATCAGTTCTTGGAATTGCAGGGGTTCTGACTGCACCAACTTGGCTACAGGGGGCGCCCGCCTTGATCAAATCTCTTGGCAAGCCAAACTCCTTGATCAATGGAGTTCAGATTGGATGCATCACCTACTCTTTCCGATCCATGGCTGACCAAAGTGCGGAGGCTACGCTTCAATACGTGCTTGACTCGGGTATTTCATCCATTGAATTGATGGGAGATCCTGCTGAGAGTTTTGCCGGTATGCCTGCCCCTACCTTCAATCGTTCACGAATTTTTCAATTGGGTGGCAAGCAGCGTCGAGGAGAAGCCCTTACAGATGACGAAAAAAAGGAACTTACTGACCTCCAAGCCCAAAGCGCTGCCTTCAACAAAACCGTTGCCGATTGGCGCGCCAATGCTGATATGAAGAAGTTTGAAGAAATGGGCAAGATGTATAAGGATGCGGGTGTATCGATTTATGCCTTCAAGCCCAATGCTTTTGGAGCCAATAATTCGGATTTGGAAGTAGTCTACGGCATGCGAGCAGCGAAAGCCCTCGGTGCAAGTCATGTGACCTTGGAGCATCCCTCCAACGATGAGCAGACGATGCGATTGGGTAGGTTGGGAGAAAAAGAGCACATAGCTGTGGGTTACCATGGACACGAACAGGAAACCTTTACTTTTTGGGACACTGCGCTGGCACAAAGTACTGCCAATGGCCTAAATCTAGATGCTGGGCACTACATTGCTGCTGGACATTCGGATTTGATTCCGTTAATCGAAAAACAGCATTCCAGAATCTTGAGCATGCATACCAAGGATCGTAAAACTCCCGCCAATGGCAAGGGAAATGTGGCCT
>JBANGF010000260.1:0-4290 GCA_037975655.1 Bacteroidota bacterium
TTGGCAGAAGTGTAGGTTGCTTCGACTACAGTGCCTTCGCCTACCGAACGGATTTCGGTACCGGTAGGAGCCGCATAGTCTGTGCCCAGATGCGCTTTGTATCGCTTTTGTACGGGATGAAAGCGGTTTAAATTGTAACGCGAACTGATCCGTGTATATTTAAGGGGATCGCGGAGAAAGGCTTTTTTGAAACTTTTACCCTCCTGATCGAAGAACGTGAGTTGTCCATTTTGTTCAAATGGAATGGCATGCATTTCCACCCCCTTGTGGTTGAAATAGGCGAGATGAATCCCCGAGATGGACACCACCTGTTCCTCAATCACTTTTTCATCAAAGACCACTTTATATACATCCCCTTTTTGCAAGGCTTGAAAATCTACCGACCAACCGTAAAGATCTGCAAACTCATCGATCAACTCAGGCGAGATACCTTTATCCACCATGGCATTGTATAGGGAAGTTTCGATGACACCCCCCACTTCTCTTTTACGAGTTACCGCAGGCTTTTCCGCTTTGTGGATGGTGGCAGAATCCAGGTTAAAGACCACGTATTCGGCGGGGTTGGGTTCGTAGATTAAAAAATGTGCTGTGGAAGAGTTGGGAGGGGTAATGACCGTGAATTTTTTATCTGCCGCTATTCTACGTACATCAAAAACTTCAGCAGATTTTTTGGCGATTTCATCAATGATCTGGTAGGGTACATTGAAGGGAGTAAGAATGGTAGCAAGGGTTTGATTTTTTGCTACCGTCCCTTCCACGATATTTAGTCCTGTGACATTGATACCATAGAGAAACTGTTCCTTTGGAGCAGAAAGACTGTCTGTGGTGGACTCCTTTTGCCCTGAAAACCAGTTAGCAAAAAAACCCAAATCGGTTTGGTACACTCCAATAAGGAGTATAGATACTAGCAAAGTGATTGATCCAATCCAATTTTTTTTCATCAGCAACTTACCAAGCTCATCAGGACACAATTTTTTTGGGCCTCCAAACAAGCCAAAAGATGGCTTTTTTCCAAAGGAATAATGACAAAGTAATTGAGATAGTCTCGATTTTAACGTTTATTGACGTTTTTGATTGAATTAAGCGAATAGTTTCAAGGTAAATTTTTGAGGATCAATTCAAGTTTTTAGTTTAACAAGTGAAGAAAAACTGGGTTAAAGAGGTTGAATCTTACTAGACCCTTATCGTTCTGTGTAGCATTTATTTATCTTTGACCTCCCAAAAATTAGGAAATAGTCATGTTAAGAACGCATACCTGTGGCGAACTTCGCCTTCAACACGTCAATCAACAGATCACCTTGGCCGGCTGGGTACAGCGCGTCAGAAACAAAGGAGGCCTGATTTGGGTGGATTTGAGGGATCGGTATGGGGTGACTCAACTGATTTTCGAAGAAGGGTCTACCGACAAGGCCTTGTTGGAAAAGGCCGCTCAACTTGGGAGAGAATTTGTGGTTCAAGCCACAGGGAAGGTTTTGGAGCGAACTTCCAAGAATGACAAAATGCCGACTGGAGACATTGAAATCAAGGTAGAAGAATTGACCGTATTGAATTCAGCCAAGGTGCCTCCTTTTATTATTGAGGACGAGACCGATGGAGGTGATGAACTTCGGATGCGCTACCGTTACCTAGATCTTCGCAGAAATGTAATTCGTGAAAAACTGCAACTTCGTCACCGAATGATGCAGGAAACTCGGACCTACATGGACAAACAGCAGTTTATCGAAGTGGAAACTCCTGTACTCATAAAGTCTACTCCGGAAGGGGCGAGAGATTTTGTGGTGCCGAGCCGTGTAAATCCAGGCGAGTTTTATGCCTTACCTCAATCCCCACAGACTTTCAAGCAACTCTTGATGGTGAGTGGATTTGACCGCTACTTTCAAATCGTCAAATGCTTTCGAGACGAGGACTTGCGTGCCGACAGGCAGCCTGAGTTTACCCAAATTGACTGTGAAATGGCCTTTGTTAACCAGGAGGACATTCTCAATACTTTTGAAGGACTCATCAAGCATTTGTTCGCATCCGTTAAAGGGGTAGATCTTGGTCATGTGCCGCACATGACGTATGCCGATGCCATGAAATACTACGGCAACGACAAGCCCGACTTGCGCTTCGACATGAAATTTGTAGACTTGACTAACCTTGCGAAAGGGACTGGTTTTGCTGTAATCGATCAGGCAGAAATAGTTCTCGGTATCTGTGCCAAAGGGGCAGGAGAGTATACACGCAAGCAATTGGATGAGTTGACCGACTGGGTCAAGCGACCACAAATCGGAGCGAAAGGCTTGATTTATGTGCGCTACCAAGAAGATGGAGTGCTCAAGTCCAGTGTAGACAAATTTTATACGCAAGACCAATTGAAGACCTGGGCTGATGCCTGTGGTGCTGTGCCAGGCGATTTGATGCTCGTTCTTAGTGGAGATGAAAAAACCACACGCAAGCAGTTGTCTGAACTTCGCTTGAAGATGGGTGAAGACCTAGGATTGCGCGATCGAACTGTATTTGTGCCACTTTGGGTGGTAGACTTCCCGCTTTTGGAGTGGGATGAGGAATCTCAGCGCTTCCATGCCATGCACCATCCGTTTACTTCACCCAAGCGAGAAGACATTCCTTTGCTGGAGTCAGATCCAGGCTCAGTTCGAGCCAATGCCTATGATTTGGTGATCAACGGCGTAGAAGTGGGTGGAGGATCCATTCGTATCCATGACCGCGCTACCCAGCAACTGATGTTTACCCACCTTGGATTTACAGACGAAGAGGCGCAAAAGCAGTTTGGATTTTTGATGGAAGCCTTCGAATACGGGGCGCCGCCACACGGAGGTATTGCCTTCGGGTTTGATCGACTCTGTGCTATTTTTGGAGGCTCAGACTCCATTCGCGATTACATAGCTTTCCCTAAAAATAACTCAGGAAGAGACGTCATGATTGATTCGCCTAGCTCCCTAGCTGATGCACAATTGGAAGAGTTGTCTATTCGGGTGGCTTTGAAAAAATAGGTACATTGTCAACGGTCGACCGTCAACAGATGACAGCTGAGTCCTTGTCTAACTTGGATTGAATCCATTTTTCATACTTTGTACCTGGTACTTGGTACAATCTACTGTGGACTGGACCAGATGACCTTGTTTTATTTGGCACCTACCAGGTAAGAGCGAATTCCCATGACGAGTAGGAGTTGGGCCGTGGCATAAGTGCCCATGATGAGAATGCCGGATTCTGGAAAATCTTTATAAAATCGGGCTAAGGCTAAGATGCCATCGGATACCAAAAAAAATAGAGCGCCAATAAGAACTTGCCAAAAGGAGGCGGCATTGGTTTTTTTAAAGCGTGCTCGGGCCGTGGTCACCATTCCCACAATCACGAGAATGTAGGCGATAACTGGAATTTTCAATCCGCCTAGGTTGGGATAGATGAAGTAAAACACCAGACTAGCTAAAAAATAGATGGGAAGGTTGTAAAAAAAGCTGCGGATAGTATGCCAGGAGTCCAGCCGTCCCTCGGGTTGCTGCGCTAGTCGAAACCCAAAAATATAACATACATGGGCCATCAAAAAAGCCCCCAATCCATAGATGAAGAGTTCGGGCCAAAGGAGTAATATGTCTCCTAACCAGGAAAATAAAAGTGCTGCCAAGATGGTTTTGGCTAGAAGGGTGGAGGCAATGGGCTTGCTGATGAAATAAAAATACAGTATCAAGCCTAGCAGGATTGCTGGTTTGGAATAAATGCGCATGGATTCATTTTGCTCCGTTAAGAAGCTTAAATCCACGATGGTAGCAATCAAAAAGAGGTAAAGCCAGATAATGTTTTTGTCTCTCAAGGGAGGGGTTGATTTTTTGCTAAAACTAAGGCTAAAATTTAATCTAATACCAATTCCATTGAAATTGGCGCTTTACTTGAAACAATATTTTGCCAAAACATTTTTAGGCAGTTTTTGGTTTTGTTCGGAAATGAGGAAACCGCAAGCGGAAAAAGCAATAAAAGTGAAGATTTCTTGTCAAAAACCTAAAAAATATTTGGCGGAAGTGTTAACCTTTCGTTAAAAAATGTGAAATTTGGCAAGCAAAATTTAATCTGCAACGCTAGTACCCCTTTTAAATCGAGTTTAACTTTGCAAGGATTTTAAATCAAAAACCAACTTTACCAAAAACCAAACTTATGAGGCAAAATTTACTGAAGAATTTGCTTGCCGTATTTCTACTCGTGATGAGTACTGGGCTGGCAATGTCACAGGGAGTTACGACTTCTGGTATTACCGGAACAGTAACTGAAGCCAACGGACAGGCTCTTCCAGGA
>JBANGF010000078.1:0-8621 GCA_037975655.1 Bacteroidota bacterium
CTTAGGTCTGCCATCCTTCCTCCAAAAGTGCTTGCGCTTTCCATCCTGTTTTTATTCTTCCAAGTTAGCGGCATTACGCGTTTGATTTCCTTACCGCATCAAGGGGTACAGGCGAAAGAGGCAGTGGAGCAGCTGAGGGTGGATGCCCCTATTGGCTTTGCGGGAAGCCTACATGAGGGGAGTAAGATTCGAATGAGCTTGGGTCCTGCCTACGATCTAGTGGACCTTTCACGAGACGAATGGAAGGAAGAAGCCAAAGACTATACTTACCTGATTCTGGAAGACCGTCTCCTTTCCGAGTGGGATTCTCTGGGATATGAAGTGCATGTGGCAAGCACCCACTTGGATTCCAAAGCTATTCCTGATTTTTTAAGAGCAAGCAGTTCAATAGATCGAGAGGAACTTTGGATTAAGCAGGGGCGTAGCTATTTCTTGCTTGAAAAAAAATAACCCCGGAGAGTGTTTCTTCCGGGGCTAAGGTTAATTACTTGGAGAGTACAATTTTCTCCTTGTGTTTCTGAAGCTGTGTTCGCAATCCCTCGATCGCCTCATCTGCAGCTGCTTCGAAGGAATCGTCTTGGTTTTTGGCAAAAAACTGCTTCCCGGGAGCGTTTAGTTTGATTTCTACCAGTTTGTTCTGATTTTTCTCGTTTTTATCTAGTCTCAAAAACACTTCTCCGTCCAAAATGCTGTCGAAGAATGTATCTAGTTTGTCAGCCTTCTTTTGAATAAAATCGATCAATTTTTGATCCGCATCGAAGTGAATGGAGTGCATCTGTAGTTTCATAATAGAAGGGATTAAGGGTTAACTAAAAAGGTACTTAAGCTTTTGGGTGTGCTTGTTCAAACACAGCCTTGAGTTTTTCCATGGAGTTGTGGGTATACACTTGGGTAGCGGCGAGGTTGGCATGGCCGAGTAAATCCTTGACCGCATTCAAGTCTGCCCCTTTGTTCAAAAGGTGTGTGGCAAAGGTATGACGTAATAAATGGGGACTGCGTTTCGAATTTTGTGCAAAAAGATCGAGGTACTGCTTCACAATGCGGTAGATCAGCATTGAATAGGCCTTTTCTCCTTTATTGCTTCGAATAAAGTAGTCTTCTCCATTTAGGCTGTTGAAATGCGTCTCCACTACCTTTTTGTAGTCTGCAATGTGGCTGATCAAAGACTTGGTGAGGGGGATGATTCGTTCCTTTTGTCTTTTTCCGAGCACCTTTACCTGTTCATCAAAGAGTTGAATATCTTTCCATTTCAATGCGGTGAGCTCAGAGAGACGTACCCCAGTGAGGTAGAGAAACTCCAGCACCATCCGGTCCCGTTGCCCTTCAAAGGTGGGGGCATAGACCTCCTCTTCCAGAACAGATTCAATGGTGGTTTCCTGCAAAAACTCCGGAAGTTTTTTCTGGGTTTTCAGGGATTTTAACTTGTACGTGGGATCCTTGAGAATGATCTTGGAGCGCATCAAAAACTTGTAATAGGAACGCAGGGTCGCCAGCTTCCGGTTGACAGTGGTCTGGCTCAGGCCTTGCTCTACGAGGTCGATGATCCAAGCCCGGAGGTCAGGATGTGTACATTGGGAGAGGTCCTCTATGGAAAAGGAAAGCTGGACAAACTCTTGTGCTTGCTCCAAATCCTTGCGGTAGGCGAGCACCGTATGTGGACTGCTTCGTTTTTCGTATTCGAGGTAGTTGATAAAAGAATCAATCATGGGACCAATTTGTTACTTAAGATAAGGAATTAATTGGATTCCTTTGGTGTCCAAAGTCAGTTCGTAAAAATCAATTTCATGGCTGCGAATGGCTTAGACAAAAAAAAGCACCAACTGAAAGTTGGTGCTTTATATGATTAGGCAAGATTCGCTTACTTCATAAATTCATTCTGAAGCTTTTGCTTATACGCAGCCTTGATTACTTGATCTCTTCTCTTTACAGAAGGCTTGGTAAATGCCTGACGGGCTCTCAATTCACGAACCGCACCGGTTTTGTCAAATTTCTTTTTAAAACGCTTAAGCGCTTTATCGATGGATTCGTTTTCTTTAATGTTGATGATTATCATAGCTGTACACCTCCTTTCGGATTGCAAATGTACAGGTTATCTTTTTAATTCCAACGCTTTCATTAAAAATGGAAGAATTAATTGTCCACAGACCATGGTCCATTGCTCACTGAATTGGACTTCAACCTTGTTTTCTTTGGGGATGAGTAAGAATCCGGAGGCTTACAAAAGAAAAAAGCCCAACAGAACTGCTGGGCTTTGAATGAAAAAGGGGGTGATAAAACTTAGTCTACGACTTTTTCAGCCAAGACCACGATGGTATTTTGCTTTACTTCCACCACACCGCCTTCTACTTGGAAAGCCTGTTTGCCTTCGGCTGTAGTGAAAGAAACAGGGCCTTTGGCCAAAGCAGAGACAATCGGTGCGTGATTGGTCAGTACTTGAAACGCGCCCAAAGCTCCAGGAAAGGTAGCTTCACTCACTTCTCCCTGAAAAACTTTTTTGTCTGGCGTAACGATCTCTAAGTGCATAGCGTATTCGGTCTTCTGTAAATGGTTTTCTCCTCTTCCTAGACTCGCATATGGCTCAACTAGGGACTGAGCAGGGTAAATTTAGCTTACTTCTGCAAGCAACTTCTCTCCTTTAGCGATAGCATCTTCGATGCTTCCTACCAAGTTGAAGGCTGCCTCTGGGAGGTGGTCTAGTTCCCCATCTAGGATCATGTTGAATCCTTTGATGGTGTCCTTGATGTCTACCAATACACCTTTAAGACCGGTAAACTGCTCGGCTACGTGGAAAGGCTGAGACAAGAAACGCTGAACACGGCGTGCGCGGTGTACGACCTGCTTATCCTCTTCAGAAAGTTCTTCCATACCCAAGATGGCAATGATATCCTGAAGCTCTTTGTAGCGCTGAAGCGTTTCTTTTACGCGCTGTGCGCAGTTGTAGTGATCGTCTCCCAAGATATCTGGAGAGAGGATTCGAGAAGTAGAGTCTAATGGATCCACGGCAGGGTAGATACCCAATTCAGCAATCTTACGAGACAATACGGTAGTAGCATCCAAGTGCGCAAAAGTCGTCGCTGGAGCCGGGTCAGTCAAGTCATCCGCAGGTACATAAACGGCCTGTACGGAAGTGATCGAACCATTTTTAGTGGAAGTGATTCTTTCCTGCATAGCGCCCATTTCTGTTGCCAAAGTTGGCTGGTAACCTACTGCAGATGGCATACGGCCAAGAAGTGCAGACACTTCGGAACCTGCCTGTGTGAATCGGAAAATGTTGTCGATGAAGAACAAGATGTCTTTTCCTTGACCGGATCCGTCACCATCACGGTAGTATTCCGCAAGGGTAAGACCAGTAAGAGCCACGCGAGCACGTGCTCCTGGAGGCTCGTTCATCTGTCCAAATACGAAGGTTGCTTTCGAGTCCTCCAATTTCTTCAGATCTACTTTAGATAGATCCCATCCGCCTTCAGTTTCCAAGCTATGGATAAAGTCATCCCCGTAGGTTACGATGCCTGACTCGATCATTTCTCTCAATAGGTCATTTCCCTCACGGGTTCTTTCTCCTACCCCTGCAAATACAGACAAACCAGAATAGGCTTTCGCGATGTTGTTGATCAATTCCTGGATCAAAACCGTTTTGCCTACCCCTGCACCTCCAAAGAGACCAATTTTACCCCCTTTGGCATAAGGTTCGATCAAATCGATTACCTTAATTCCAGTGAATAAAACTTCGGTAGAAGTAGAAAGGTCCTCAAATTTAGGAGCGGACCGGTGAATAGGGAGTCTCTTGCCTGCAGGCACTTGTGGAAGGCCATCGATAGCCTCACCTACTACATTGAAAAGACGGCCTTTGATGCCTTCGCCAGTAGGTACTGAGATGGGTTGACCCAAATCTCGCACTTCCATGCCACGAACCATACCTTCTGAAGAATCCATTGCAATGGTTCTTACTCGGTCTTCACCTAGGTGCTGCTGCACTTCCAATACGACCTTTTGGCCATTTTCTTTGGTGAGTTCTAGCGCGTCTAAGATGTTAGGAAGTTTTCCGCCTTCAAAGGATACGTCCACTACAGGGCCGATTACCTGAGTTATCTTTCCAATATTTGCCATTTGATTTGTTGAAAGGTAAAAAGAGACTCTTTTTTAATTCGACCGCAAAATTAGTTAGAAAAGGCTGAAACCAAAGGATATTTGGAAAAATAATTCAGAATTGATCTAGGAAATTGTGGGCTACTTGGATTTTGATACCCTTCTCTCAACTACTTTGTCTTTAATCGCTTCGCAAATAGAAATGCTTTAGCCCAATAGGAGTTGCCCAGGTAATCCTCTGTGACGCCTAGGGAGGTGGAAGCATGAATAAATCGGATCTCTTTTTTTTGTGCTTCGGTTACGATACCGGTATGTGTCACTTCTTTTTTCTTTTTGCCGGTGGCAAAAAAAAGAACATCGCCAGGTCGAGCTTTCTTCAACGACACTTTTTTGCCTAGTTTGCTTTGTTCCACAGAAGTTCTGGGGAGATTGACGCCTACTGCAGCAAAGGAATGATAGACGAGCGCAGAACAGTCGATACCTGTTCGAGTCGTACCCCCATAGCGGTAAGGCGTTCCTCGGTAGGATTTGGCTGTTTGGATGATGGTGAATTCAGGTGAAGACTTAGTTACCCTTCGGCTACCTTTGCAACCCCCTAGTAAAAAAAGGGCAAGGATACACAGCGTTAAGTAGGTAGAGAAAGAGAGATAAATTCGTTTCAAGGGAATTTTTATTTCAAGGTCAAGTTTACTGCTCCCAAGACTAAATTCAAAAGGTCGATCCCATTTAATCCAATTTCTTGACCTAGAAAATGGAGCCCTACAGCAAGTGGGGTTATAATTTTACCGAGCACTACTCTTGATCACATTTTGAAGTTTCAAGATCAAATCTCTCCCTGTTTTGCGTAGATTTAAGTTTAATTTATTGAGTTAAAATGCGTAAAGAAGAGTTTAGCCGCCTATCGATTTCACAAAAGATCAAAACCCTCTACTTGGAGGGCAGCTTTGTGGTGGCTATCCGATACTACCGGCATAAGGTGAATTTGTACTTGCTGGGCGATGAGTACGTGGAGGTTTTCTACAACCACAAGCTCGATCAAATTGAGAAGATTGAATTTTTAGCCAGAAAACATAGCCGCATGAAGTTCTACTTGGATCAGATCAAGTTGTAATTGTCCACGGTCGACTGTCCATAAACCTCGGTTCACAGGCGGACCACAGCTCACTTAATTGAATTTCAAGCTTTTTTAATCTTTTCATTTAATGCAAGCGAACTAGGATTGAGACTTAAGGATGAGGGCTGTGGTCCGTCGACTGTGGTCTGAAGACAATTATCCTTCCGATTCACTCTTATTTTTACATAGCTAGAGTAGCGAATAATCACTATTTACAACTTTCGCTTCAAGAAGTCGGTCATCTGTGTGTACAGGTGCCAAGTGGTATTTCCACCCGAAATTCCATGGTTGCGGTTGGGGTAGTAGAAGGATTCAAACTGCTTGTCCGCCGCGATGAGTGCGTTGACCAAGTCCACTGCATTTTGGAAGTGGACATTGTCATCTCCCGTGCCATGAATCAGCAAGAAGTTGCCCTTCAACTTATTTACATGGGTGATTGGACTGTTGTCATCGTAGCCTGCAGGATTCAGTTGGGGCGTCTGCAAGTAGCGCTCGGTGTAGACCGTATCGTAGTACCTCCAGGTAGTCACCGGGGCCACTGCAATGGCGGCCTTAAATACATCGTGGCCAATCATCAAGGAAAGGGAGGACATGTAGCCCCCATAGGACCAGCCCCAAATTCCAATTCGAGAAGGATCCACAAAAGGCATCTTGGCCAAGTACTTGGCGCCCTCGATCTGGTCGATAGTCTCGAGTTTACCCAAGTTGGCATAGGTGGAATGCTTGAAGTCACGACCTCGAGCGCCCGTGCCCCGGTTGTCAATACTGGCGACGAGGTAGCCTTCTGCGGCCAGGTGCTGGTGCCAAAAATCTCGTGATCCGCCCCAAGAGTTGAGTACATTTTGAGATCCAGGACCACCATATACGTACAGTAGCACAGGATATTTTTTGTTGGGGTCAAAGTCAGCAGGCTTGATCAAGTACCCATTGAGGGTGGTGCCATCCACTGTTGGGAAGGTGAAAAACTCTTTTTTTCCAAGGGCAAAGTTGGCCATCCGGTCCTTCAAGGCCTGGTTGTCTTCAAGCACCTTTATCATCTTTCCGCTCGCCTCATTAAGGGTGACCGTAACGGGCTTAGAAGCATCAGAGTGGTAAGCAATAAAAAACTGGTGATCTGGGCTCATGTTGATGCTGTAGGTACCTGCAAGCGGGCTGAGTAATTTTTTGCCCTTCCCATCCAATTGGATCACATAGAGGTGCCGCTCCAAAGGGGATTTTTCGGTGGAGAGGTAGTAGAGTTTTTTGCCCTTCTCGTCCAATCCTACCAGAGAGCTCACCTCCCAAGGACCTGTAGTCAACTGACGAATCAAGGTGCCATCCAGATTATGGTGGTAGATGTGCTTGTAGCCGTCCTGCTCGGAGGTACGAATAAAGGTTTTCCCATCACTGAGGTACTGCAGGTCATCGTTGTAGTCCAAGTCGACGTAGGTCGCAGACTTTTCGGATAGGATGAGTTTGCTCTCCCCCGTGCTCGCATTGGCCTGAAGGAGGTCCAATTGATTTTGAAGCCGATTGAGACGGATAAAGGCTAGCTGGTTTGCATCCTTGGTCCAATAGATGCGGGGTAGGTACTGATCTGTTTCCGGTCCCGCATCCATTTGTTGTACTTTTTTGGAGGCGAGGTCTACGACATGAATGGAGACCAAGGCATTTTTTTCGCCCGCCTTGGGATACTTGAATTTGTGGTCTTGTGGATAGAGTGGCCCCCAAGTTTGCATGTTGAACTCTGGAACATCGCTTTCGTCAAATCGGATAAAGGCAATTTTCTTTCCATCGGGAGACCACTTGAAGGCTTGAGCCATGGAAAATTCCTCTTCATACACCCAGTCTGCTGCCCCGTTGATGATGCGGTTACCTTCCCCATCGTGGGTAAGTTGGGTGGTCGTGTTGCTAGCGAGATCGGTTACGTAGAGGTTGTTGTCCTTGACAAAGGCCACCTGATTGTTGTCCGGGGAAAGGGTGGCGTAAGAGATTTTTTCTCCTCCCATGAGCTGCTGTTTTTGTCCAGAGGCGAGGTCCACTACATAAAAAATCCCCTTGGAGGAACGGCGGTAGATGGACTCCACGTCCGTAGCTAAGAGGGCTTTGGATTCATCGGTATTGAAACTGTAATCTGAAAATGCGATGCCTAATGCCTGTCCATCCAGTAGGACTCCTACCTCTTCTCCAGTACTGACCTTGATTTTTACCACTGCCGGAGCACCATTTCGCTGAACTAAGGAACTGTAATAGTTGCCGTCCTTCATCCAGTTGATGCCATAAACAGACTTCTGGGAGAAGGTTCCTTTTTTGAACACGTCCTCCAAGCTTACTTTTTTAGGAGTTTGTGCCAGGAGCGAAAAGCTGAACGCGACCATTACGCAGCAAAGCAGTACTCGGAATTGCCAATTCTTACTCATATTTTTTTATTTTTGGATACAGATCAGGTGAATCGAAAGGCCTAAAGATATAAAATGGCTCAGGGATTCTAAACCTTTGGAGCGTAAACAGAAAATAAGCTATTTCGCAGCGTAAATTTTTCCCCATGAAAAAGAAAATTGCCTTGGTCACCGGAGGCTTTACAGGTGAGTCAGTGATCTCCTTAAAGAGTGCCGCCGTGGTGGAGAAGACCATTGATCGTGCGCTTTACGAGGTATTTACGATCTACATCTATCCGGGGGATTGGTACCATTTGACTGCATCTGGAGAGAAAATTGCAGTGGATCTCAATGATTTTAGCCTGCATTTGGAGGGCAAAAAAATCACCTTTGATGGGGTGTTTACCATCCTGCATGGATCTCCTGGTGAAGATGGGAAGCTAGCGGGCTACTTTGACTTACTCGGCATTCCCTACACGACCTGTGATCAGTTGACTTCTGCGATCACGATGAACAAGGGCTATACCAAGGCCATCGTGCAGACTATTCCCGAATTGCAGGTAGCTCGATCCATGCAATTGTTTGAGCAGGAGCCTACTGCTGCAGCCAGGATTCAGGAGGAGCTTCAATTGCCGCTATTTATCAAACCCAACAATGGAGGAAGTTCCATCGGCATGAGTAAGGTGAAGACTTGGGAGGAACTGCCGGAAGCCTTGGACAAGGCCTTTGCCGAGGATACCCAGGTGCTTGTGGAGGAATTTGTGTCGGGTAGGGAGTTTTCCGTGGGGATATTTAAAGAAAAGGGAGAGATTACCGTGTTGCCAGCTACGGAGATTGTGAGCAGCAGGGAGTTTTTTGATTACGAAGCCAAGTATGTACCTGGAGTATGTGAGGAAATCACGCCAGGCCGCATGAATTCCGAAGAAGTTGCGCGTGTGGAACGCATTGCAAAAAAGGTCTATGCCGTGCTCAACTGCAAGGGGGCAGTTCGAATTGACTACTTCCTTCAAGAGGATACAGGGGCCTTCTATTTTATTGAGATCAATACGGTGCCGGGACAGACC
>JBANGF010000088.1:0-6196 GCA_037975655.1 Bacteroidota bacterium
AGGGGAATTGAAATGGGGCGTTACCATTAACAAGGCTTACCTGCCCAATGACAATTCCAGTTACTTCAAGACGGAACTCAACCTAATCGACTGGTTGCGCCAATACTCCAGCAACCAGGAGGAGGCCTATGTGCGCACTTTCTTAGGTCGTATGCTTTTCACTGGAGAAGAAACCTTGAAAAAATGTAGTGTCTTGTCTGGAGGAGAAAAAGTACGTTGCATGGTATCCAAAATGATGCTTCAAAATCCCAACTTGTTGCTTATGGACGAACCAACTAACCACTTGGATTTGGAATCGATTACTGCATTCAACAACGCCATCATTGAATTTAATGGAACAGTACTGATGTCCTCCTATGACCATACCTTTGTACAGTCTTCCTGCAATCGGATTGTGGAATTTACGCCGAAAGGCACCATCGATCGACGCATGTCTTACGATGATTACCTACAGAGTCCAGAGATCAAAGCCTTGCGTGAAAAAATGTATGGCGGTACTGTTTAAATAGCCTGCAACTCGATCGTGCTACTCACTGCAATTCTAATTTACCTAGCCCTCACCCTTGCAATTGGAGCTTGGTCTTCAAGGCTAGTAAAAAATTCGAATGACTTTGTACTGGCGGGCCGATCTCTACCCTTGTTTTTGTCTGCATCAGCACTATTTGCCACCTGGTTTGGCTCAGAGACCATTTTTGGCGCTTCCTCAGTCTACCTAGAGGAAGGCCTTTTGGGTGTGATTGAGGATCCTTTCGGAGGAGCCCTTTGTCTGATTTTATTTGGATTGTTCTACCTCCGTCCCATGTACCGCATGAATGTGCTAACCATCGGAGATGTATTTAAGAAAATCTTTGGAGAGCGGCTCTCCTTCATTGCCTCTATCTTTATGGTTCCGGCTTACTTTGGTTTCGTAGCAGCTCAACTGGTTGCTTTAAGCCTGGTTTTGGGGGCTGTAACAGATCTCAGTCTCATGGAAGGAGTTTTCATTTCCGCCTGCATTGTTGTTTTTTATACTTTTTTGGGTGGAATGTGGGCTATTTCCATCACCGACTTTATGCAGACTACCCTAATCGTCATCGGGTTATTGGCAGTAGCCTATCTCGTGGCTAAAGAGGCGGGTGGTGTAGACGTGATTTTGGAAAAAGCTCCTCCTGAAAGTTTCCAATTTATTCCAGAAGCAAACTTTTCTGCCTGGACCACCTATTTCGGAGCATGGATCATTTTAGGGTTGGGTAGTATTCCTTCCCAAGATATTTACCAACGGGTGATGTCTTCCAAATCTGAAAAAGTAGCGGTGCAATCCACTTATTTGGCAGGTATATTTTACCTAACCTTCGGCTTACTTCCCCTGTTTATCGCCCTGGGAGCTAAAATCCTATATCCAGATTTGTATTTAGCCGATAAGCAAATGCTTTTGCCAAGTATGGTTTTACAGCACAGCAACCTTCCCATTCAGGTGCTCTTTTTTGGTGCCTTGATCTCTGCAATTATGAGTACGACAAGTTCTAGTCTGTTAGCTCCAGCAGCTATCATCTCCGAAAACTTGATTCGCCCCTATGTTGGAAAACGATTAAGCGATAATCACTTTTTGTGGATTTTGCGTGCAAATGTAATCTTAGTAGCAGCTGTTGCACTTCTCATGACCTATTGGAAATCAGATATTTACGAGTTAGTAGCTGGAGCATCTATCCTAATGCTCGTCTCCTTATTTGTCCCTTTGACTGCTGGGCTTTATTGGAAAAAATCCTCTTCAGGTGGAGCATTTATCGCCCTATTTCTGGGTATGGTCGCCTATCTTGCAGCAGAAATCTACATTCCAGACCAAGAAACCCATTTACTAGGACTATTAGCAAGTGCAATTGGTATGATGGTAGGAAGCTTGATTTTCCCTAAAAAATTGACTACCGCTAATGAACTATCCTAAGTTAATTCTCCAGAAAGGAAAAGAAGTTTCCTTATTCCGTAAGCACCATTGGGTATTTTCTGGAGCAGTTGCCAAAAAAGAAGAGAGCATACAAAATGGAGACTTAGTCGCAGTGTATTCTTCGAAAAATGATTTTTTGGGGATCGGGCATTATGCAATGGGATCGATCATGGTTCGGATTATATCTTTTGAAGAACGTGCCATTGATGCTGAATTTTGGAAAGAGAAAATTCATGCTGCCTATGCAGTACGAGAAGCGTTGGAACTTACCCAACATCAAGAAACAACCGTATACCGACTAGTTCATGGGGAAGGAGATGGTTTGCCAGGCTTAATCATTGATTATTACAACGGTACTGCAGTGATTCAAGCCCACCACATCGGAATGCACCAGCACCTACAAGCAATCACTGAAGCGCTGCGCGCAGTCTATGGCAAACAGCTCAAGGGAGTGTACGACAAAAGTTCCGAAACCCTTCCCAAATCAGAAGCTGTATCCTCCAACGAATGGGTTTGGGGCAAAGCGGAAACTGACTTGGTGAAGGAATATGGAGCTTCCTACAAAATTGATTGGGAAAAAGGCCAGAAAACGGGCTTTTTCATAGACCAACGTGAAAACAGAAAATTAGTCGCCAGCTACTCCAAGGGAAAAAAAGTACTGAACACCTTTTGCTATTCAGGAGGATTTTCGGTTCTGGCACTGCAAGAGGGTGCTACGGAAGTTCATTCCGTCGATATTTCTCAAAAAGCAATTGACCTCACGGAGGAAAACATTGGTTTAAATGCAGGATTTAAAGGCAAACACCAATCGATTGTGGCAGATGTGGTCAAATACATTCGCGAGATTGGGGATGACTTCGACCTAATCATTTTGGATCCCCCAGCCTTTGCCAAAAGTCTCAAAGCTAGACATAACGCCGTCCAGGCCTACAAGCGCCTAAATGCGGAAGCCCTACGGAAAATCAAACCGGGAGGAATCTTGTTTACCTTCTCCTGTAGCCAGGTGGTCGATAAGCGGCTTTTCGCCAATACAATCACCGCAGCAGCACTAGAGAGCAAGCGAAACGTGCGGATTCTGCACCAACTCTCCCAGCCTGCAGATCACCCAATCAATTGCTTTCACTCAGAAACCGAATATTTGAAGGGGCTAGTCTTGTATGTAGATTAGTTTTCAAACATATTGCCATCGAATTTCATTTCAGTAGTAACCCCTCAAAAAACACATATCCCATGTACACTGGACTTCAACACACACACTCTGGCCTAGCCTATCTGGCATTATTGGCAATTATTCTTGTAATTCTATGGTCTCTCGTTGGCGCTCTCTCTGGCCGCGAGTTCCAGGAAAAGGACCGCAAAGTTGCACTCATTGCATTTATACTGTCTCATGTGCAATTGCTTGTGGGTTTGATTCTGTACTTCGTCAGCCCACTAGGTTATTCTTTGCTTTCTGGAGGAGGTGCCATGTCTGATGCCGCAGCTCGTTTAACTGCCTTGGAACACCCACTTATCAATATTGTGGCCATTGTGCTGATTACTATTGGCTACAGCAGAGCCAAAAAATTGGAAAGTTCAAAAGCCAAATTCCGTAGCATTTACATGCTGTATGCAGTCGGATTAGTTTTGATTTTAAGCCGAATCCCTTGGGAAAATTGGATAGGAACTAATTGAACTTAATCCACCGATCTTTTTGAAATCCAGCCTAGTGCTGGATTTTTTTTACAATTTTCCTCCACTTCAACCCTAACCACTGCATATCCATAAATTTTACCTTTGGTCATCATTTGCAACTTTGTTACAAAAATACTAGGTATTTTTAAGTAATACTTTATTTTTGCAACTATGATTCAAAAAGCAATTTTGCTTTGTCTGGCTTTGGCAGTATCTCTAGGCGCCCTTTTCGCACAAA
Source organism: Bacteroidota bacterium (assembly GCA_037975655.1). GTDB lineage: Bacteria > Bacteroidota > Bacteroidia > Cytophagales > Cyclobacteriaceae > Algoriphagus. The sequence goes on from JBANGF010000088.1 coordinate 3,831, forward strand.
AATGCGACCTCGTTCTGCGAGGAAGAGTATTGCATTTGGAAAATAACCAGCCCATTGAAGCCGCATACGTATGGCTATCCGAATCCGCTACTGGGGTAGCCACTGATGCCAATGGCAATTTTTCCCTTAGCAATCTTTGTCCAGGTCAGCAAACGATACAGATCACCTTTATCGGGCACAAGGAAATCAAGCAATCCATTGTTTTAAATTCAGCAACAAGCAATTTGACCTTCAAAATGGAGGAAGAGGCCGTAGCCCTCACTGGTGTTGAGGTGCATGGACACCGAGAAGCAGTACAAACGACCACAGCCGTATCCACCCTTTATGGAGAAGCCCTCCTTCAATCGCGAGGAGAGAGCTTGGGCGAAAGTTTGAAGCGGGTCGCTGGCGTAACTACCTTTTCTACTGGAAATACCATTTCCAAGCCTGTAATTCATGGGCTGCACAGCAACAGAATTCTAATCTTAAACAATGGCATTCGTCTGGAAGGACAGCAATGGGGAGCCGAGCATGCTCCAGAAATTGATCCTTTTCTGGCAGATGAATTGACAGTGGTCAAAGGTGCAGAGACGGTTCGCTATGGACCCGAAGCCATGGGTGGCGTGATCTTAGTCAACCCTCCTGCGCTTCCAACCTCTAAAAAATCCATTACAGAACTCAATTTGGTTGGCCAAACCAATGGACGAGCAGGAAATGTGGCGATTTCCCATGCCGGAGGATCCGGAAAATACCCAGGACTGGGCTACCGAATCCAAGGAGCCAGCAGACGAGCAGGAAATATCCAAACACCCCATTATTTCCAGGGAAATACAGGCATGTCTGAATCCAGCCTCTCCGGGGCTTTGGGATACAGTACCTCCAAAATCGGTACAGAAGCCTATTACAGTTTCTTCACTACTGAATTGGGTATTCTTCGTGATGCGCATACAGGAAACCTATCTGACTTACTTGCCATCATCGAGAACGGTGCACCATTTACCCAGACAGAGTTTACCTACACCATCAACAACCCCAAACAAGTGGTCACCCACCACTTGGCCAAACTGAAGGCGCATTACCACTTGAATCCTTCTTGGAAACTTAATTTTCAGTATGGTTTTCAACAAAACAACCGTCAGGAATTTGACCGACGAAGAGGAGACTTAAATGCACGGCCGAGTTTGGATTTGGAATTATTTACCAATACAGCCGAATTAGTGCTGGAGCATAATTTGAAATCCCACTGGACGGGTTCGATGGGGATTCACCTGATTCAACAAGCCAATAGCAATGTGCCAGGTACAGGAGTGACTCCGTTGATCCCAAACTATGATCTACTGAATGGCGGGGTCTTTTTGATGGAAAAATACCTGAAAGGTCCACTTGAACTCGAAGCCGGTCTACGCTACGATTACCGCACCGTTTCCGCTGCCCGGTATGTGGGCAATGACCTGCAACAAGCCGATTTGACTTACCAGAACGGATCCATTTTTCTGGGAGGCAGGTACCAGATGAATACAAACTGGGCATTTACCTCCAACCTTGGGACTGCCTGGAGACCCCCTAATGTGAATGAACTATTTAGCCAAGGCCTACACCATGGCGCAGCAGCAGTCGAATTGGGAGACACCAACTTGGATTCCGAAAAGTCCCTCAAATGGGTGAATGGACTCGAATACGAAGGAAAGAAAGGGACGATGGAACTCACTGCTTATGCCAACCAAATCCGTGACTACATCTACCTCAACCCGACTGGAGAGACCTTCGTGAGTTTGCGCGGCACTTTCAATGTCTACGAATACTTGCAAGCAGATGCTTTCTTTTATGGATTAGATCTTTCTGGAACTTACAGTTTTACGGAGAATCTGAATGGCTATGCCAAAGGGTCAATCATTCGGGCTAAAAACACCGAGACCGACACCTATTTTCCATTTATCCCTTCAGACCGCATGGATTGGGGACTCTCCTATTCTTTTGGAAAAAATCCAGAGCAAGGAAAAAATCGAATGACACTGAGTAATGTACTGGTTGCAAAAAAGAACCGAGAACCGGTATTCGACCTTGCGCCTGCTCCCCCTGCTTATGCCTTGCTCAACTTGGGCTATTCCAAAAAAGTAGAACTCTTCAAAAATACCTTGAGTGTAAGCCTGCAGGTTAATAACGTTTTGAACACGGAATTTAAGGAATACATGAACCGTTTTCGGTATTTCACAGCCGATATGGGAAGAAATTTTCAACTCAAATTCAATTACCAATTCTAAATTTAATTACCATGAAAAACCTAAAAAAAGTATCCCTTTACCTCCTAGCATTAGTAACTTTTGGATTCACTGCCTGTCAAAGCGAAGATCCAACAAAAGAAAATGATGGTGAAGTAATTACAGACG
>JBANGF010000102.1:0-5319 GCA_037975655.1 Bacteroidota bacterium
CAATTGACCGCAATCCTGCGCATGCAATGGTTGACTTGGATTGCATGGAATTTCCCCTACTACTTCGCAGCTGGCAAGAGGGTGACCGGTTTATTCCCCTAGGAATGGCCTCCGAAAAAAAGCTGTCCGATTTTTTGATTGACAATAAAGTCCCAATTCCATTAAAGAAAGAAGTAAAAGTCCTAGTTTCAGGAAACAAAATCGCCTGGGTAGTCGGCATGCGGATTGCAGATTGGGTGAAAGTAAGCCCTGCGACACAAAAATACATGCACATCCAAAAACGCTAAGTCATGAGAAATCCTTTTTCAAAAACCTACGAGCCAAATGAACTCAGGATGTTTGATTTCTTGCAAGGAATTAAATTTTTTGAGCTACTCAAACAGCAGGAACTAGCCCGATTTCTCCCTGCCATGCACGAGCGAAAATACGTTCGTGATGAGGTAGTATTCTTTAGTAAGGATCCAAGTCAGGCACTCTACCTGATTCGTAAGGGACAGGTAGACTTGACCATCGACTTGAGTGAAAATTTTGAAACCATCATGCAGCTCAAGCGAGGAGATGCTTTTGGTGAAAACTCCTTGTTAGAAAATTCAAAGAGAACTTACACCGCGTTGGTATGCTCTGATGAGGCAGAATTGCTAGTCATTCCTCAATTTGCCCTCTTGGAAATCTTTGATAGTAACCCAAAAATCAAGGCCAAGATGATGACCTCCTTGGCAGATTATTACAATGCCAACAACCAACGGCTTTTTCGTTCCTACCGAGAATCTTTTGGGTTCTTTAGCCTCCGGCAAATGTTTGAATAGTACTCATTGAAAAATTTACGGGGTAGAGGTGAAAAAAACAGCAATTTCGCAACAAACTTAATCCAGCAGCGGTTTCAATTCCTAAGTATCTCGTATTAACTTAGAGGCAAATTTTAGGCCACTCAAACCAAAAAAATATCATGAGCAAAGTAACCGTTGTTGGTGCAGGAAACGTAGGAGCCACCTGCGCCGATGTGTTGGCGTATCGCGAAGTAGCTGAGGAGATAGTATTGATCGACATCAAAGAAGGCATTGCTGAAGGCAAGGCACTTGACATTTGGCAAAAAGCCCCGATCAATCAATACGATAGTCGTACTATTGGCAGCACCAATGACTACAGCAAAACCGCTAATTCGGATGTGGTAGTCATCACCTCAGGGCTTCCAAGAAAGCCTGGCATGACTCGCGATGACTTGATTGAAACCAATGCAGGAATCGTAAAGTCTGTGACAGAAAATGTGGTTAAACATTCTCCTAACGCAATCATCATTGTCGTTTCCAATCCACTAGACGTAATGACTTACCAAGCTCACCTGATTTCTGGCCTTCCAAGAACCAAGGTGATGGGTATGGCAGGAATTTTGGATACGGCTCGGTACCGTGCATTCCTAGCTGAAGAATTGAATGTTTCAGGAAAAGAAATTCAAGCGATTTTGATGGGTGGTCATGGAGATACCATGGTACCCCTCCCTCGTTACACCACGGTAGCAGGTATCCCGGTTACTGAATTGGTAGAAAAAGATAAATTAGACGCCATCATCGAGCGTACGAAATTCGGAGGTGGAGAATTGGTGAAGCTTATGGGAACCTCTGCTTGGTATGCTCCTGGAGCTGCTGCAGCCCAAATGGTAGAAGCCATCTTGAAAAACCAAAGAAGAGTATTCCCAGTTTGTATCAAGCTTGATGGTGAATATGGCATCGACGACTGCTACCTAGGCGTACCTGTGATCCTTGGCAAAAACGGGATTGAAAAAGTCCTTGAACTAGACCTCAATGCAGATGAGCAGCAATTGCTAGAAACCTCTAGAGGTCACGTAAAAGAAGTGATGCAGGTATTGGATCGTTTGAGCAACTAATCTGATTCATGTGGGCCTCAGGACCTAAGGTACTTTTCCTCGGTAAGGTATCTTAGGTCTTTTTTATACTCCACTTATCCTAAAGATCTACTGCAACTTGAAAATCTGGAAAAGTCTACTGGTCATTCTAGCACTATCCCTACTGAGTTGGGGTGGCTATGAAGTGTATCAGCGATTCATACTATCCAGAACCATCAATAGCCTAGAGCTCATTTCAAGCGATGCCGTATTTATTTTTGAAACACAGCAAGCGGATTTTACTTGGCAGGAACTTCGAAAGCAGCCTATCTGGACCGCATTAGGACGATTTCCTACTTTTCAATCCTTAGAAAGCCAATTAAATTCTTTAGATAGCCTTGTAGGTGAAGAAGGTTTTGTAACCAAAACCCTCCGAAACAAACAGGTAACTGTAAGCTACCATGCTGTTGGAACAGATAAGTTTAGTCTCCTGTACACCCTGAACTTTGGTTCCAATTCTCCTCAGGAACTTTTGGATAAACTCAAATCCATAGCCCCAAAAACCACCCGATTTCAAACACGGAAATACAGCGAACAGGAGATTTACGATGTATTGAACGCAAATAACAGCATCCAATGGAGCATTACCCTACTCAACAATGTACTCCTAGTCTCCTCCTCATCTTTTGTTATTGAGGAAGCCATTCGATTTTACTTGAGTGAAGATGCAAGCCCTATTTCAACCAAACTCGGGGTCGAATTACCAAACAAAGAAGGCTTAGGAAGACTTCTCCTTTCTTCAAAAGGACTTGCCAAACTCCTGGCTGGTGTTAGCGCTGCTAAAAATTCATCCACTCTTCAAGAACTTCAGGCTGCAGATTACTTGCTCTCCTTAACCCTTCAATTTGAAAACCAGCAACTTCTCTTTAAAGGACCCATCCAAGGCCTACCAGCAGTGGATTTTTTGCCTTCCGTACAAGCACAACTGGCAGGGTTTGAAAAATTGATTTCGACACGCAGCCATTCGGTCACTCAAATCAACCTGAAGGATAGTTACGAAACTCAAAAACTCTACAACTCTACTTTTTCACCCATTTCAACGGTCAGCGGAGAGGTACAAACCCGACTCATTGACCGAGGCTTTTTAGACTTACTCAGTGGAGAACAGTATTTTATTGAATTGGAATCTGAGACTCCTTTGGAAAAAAACATTGCGCTATTGGTCAAAGCAGAGAAAGCTGAACAAGCTTGGGATCTTCTCAAACAATACCGGGATTCTACAGAATTTTACCCTTCCGAGCAGTATCTGGAAACTGAAATCTTATTCTTTCCGGAAGCAAATTTTCCAGCGCACTTATTCAATGGGAGATATCCTGGCTTTGAACAAACTTACATCAGCAAGATAGACCAACTACTCGTCTTGAGCAATTCCTCCAATGGAATGAGAAACTTGCTCGATGATTATGCTCAAGGGAATACCTGGTCAAAAACCCGCAACGAAACAAAGTCCTTGCTAACTCCAGCAGCCGGATACAGCAAGACCTTATTACTACAGAAAATCTGGTCCTCTTGGGTACAATCGGCAAACCCCAGTTGGAGCACCTTCCTTCAAAAGTATGAAGCTGAGCTACAAGCGTTCACTACTTTGGCACTTCGGATTCATCAAAGCTCAAAAGGACCAGAAGCAACGCTCATTATAAATTATAACAGTGAGGACACTAATCAGAAAACTGGGAAAAAGTCCTTCGAATTGGCATCAGGGAAAGAAGTTGCACTTCCTCAGAACCTAATCTACGGCCCGAAGGCAATCAAAAATTTCAACGATGGAACTGAAGATTTGGTCATCCAGGACCAAGATCATGTGCTTTATGTGATCAACTCTGCAGGAGAACAGGTATTCAGCCAACCCTTGTCAGGCCCTATCCTATCAGAAACCTTTCAAATAGACTACTTCAAAAACGGCAAATTACAGCTAGTGCTTGCTACTGCGGATCGAATCTATGCAATTGACCGTCTAGGAGATCCTTTGCCTGAATTCCCTAAGGCAATTCCTGGCGAAAAAATCACTCATCTAACTGTGCTTGACTATGACCAAACGCTGGATTACCGCTATTTTATAGCTACTGAAAATGGAAATTTATGGCTTTTTGACAAGATGGGTAAGGATTTAGAGAACTGGAACCCCTTGCCTCTAGGAGAGCCTACGAATGGGACTCCCTTTCATGTTCGTGTACCGGGAAAAGGTGATTTCATGGTGGTACTAGGTATTTCCGGTAAGCTGCATTTCTTCAGCCGTAAAGGGGAATCCCGAAACGGTCCTCCCCTCCAGCTCCCAGTCGGGATTGCCAGCCCTCTTATTTTTAAAAAGACTGGGACCCCAACACTTCATACCATCACAACTGGGGGTGAGGTTATTGAAATTTCATTTTCAGGGAAAATCTTAAAGAAAACGCAAGTTCAAAAAACAAATCGTGACGATAAATTTCGTGAGCTGCCTGACCAAAAAGGGAATGGTACACTGCTAATGGTGGAGCAGTTTAATAAAATTCAACTTTTCGATAATCAGCAGACACTGCTAATGACACTATCCTTGAAAGGAGATCAAACCTGGCTTGGCTATTTTGATTTTGGATCATCACGAAAAATTATTGCAGTGACCGACCGACAACAAGGGCTAGGATATCTCTACGATCTAAAAGGAAATCTGCTCATCAGCACACCGCTTCAAAGTGAGGGAGAAATCCAAATTAGCCATCAGCCAAACCAAGGTCAATACATCATTCGAACGCGGTATGGCAAAAACTTATTGGAATACCTAATTCCGGATTAATTGGTAAATTTTTTTACCAAATGCTGAATTGGTAATCAGTTTCGAATTAGTCCCTCACAGCAAAATATGTGCGTACCGTTTGCATCTCCCCATCTATACGCACTTTTTCCCAGAACACATAGGTGCCAGTCAAATCTGGAAGACTAGTCCTGGAAAGTTCGCCACTCGAACCCCAAAAGAGTACAGTTCGCCAATCAGGAATTCGAGAGGTAGAAGCGGGAGTTTGGAATTGTCCTTTATCCAAGATTAACGAAGGTCGAAGCCCTGGATAGTCAAAAAACCGAGCAGCAGGTGCGAGCGGAAATAATCCAAAATTGTTGGAATAGCTAGAAAAGCTAAGTACTCCCGGATAGGTACGATCATTGAGGTAGAATTCGCGATTAAGTACCTCCAGGCGCTGAAGAAATTTTGGATTGAAGGAAGCCAAAAGATCCGAATCGAATACCGGCATCGCATCCACCAAAATCAATGGATTGGAATCAAATACATTCTTATCTGCTTCATTCAATAGTCGAAATGTCTTTTTCTTATCCTTTAGGCGAACCGCAACACTTGGAACATATTCTTTCAGAATGGTCTCTACATCCTCAAACCGAGTGTAGTCATCCAATCCATAGCTGTAATCTGCCACAAAACCTGTAACAACTTC
>JBANGF010000122.1:0-5701 GCA_037975655.1 Bacteroidota bacterium
GGCGTGGCCTATTTTCAAACTACGGGGAAGCGCAAATTACTCGATGTGGCCATCAAGATGGCAGATCATATCGACGAGACCTTCCGGAAACAAAATCGACCTTGGGTGTCTGGTCACGAGGAAATTGAGCTTGCTTTGGTCAAATTGTACAAGACTACAGGTGATAAAAAATACCTGGAACTATCCGATTGGTTTCTGGAGCAACGAGGACATGGCCACGGCAAAGGGGGAATCTGGGATAATCCACATTGGGGACCCAAATATGCTCAGGATGATGTACCTGTAAAGGAGCAGAAAGAAATAACGGGCCATGCAGTACGTGCAATGTATCTCTACACGGGAGCTGCCGATGTGGCTGCTGCAAAAAACGACGTGGGCTACATGAATGCCATGAAGACGGTTTGGGAGGATGTCGTGTACCGGAATATGTACGTGACTGGTGGGATAGGATCGTCGGGAAGCAATGAAGGTTTTTCGGTGGATTATGACCTCCCCAATGAAAATGCATACAGCGAGACCTGTGCTTCGGTTGGGATGGTTTTTTGGAATCAGCGAATGAATGCGTTGGAAGGCGATTCCAAGTACATTGATGTATTGGAAAGGTCTTTGTACAATGCTGCATTGGATGGGCTTAGCCTGGAAGGGAATCGGTTTTTTTATGGAAATCCATTAGCTTCCTCTGGTCAGCATTACCGGAGAGATTGGTTTGGCACGGCCTGTTGTCCTTCCAATATTTCCCGATTGGTGGCATCGGTCGGCGATTACATCTATGCAAAATCCGCCAACACCATTTGGGTGAATCTATTCATCGGCAGCAAAACCAAATTCCAGATGGATGCGGTGGACGTACCAGTGGAAATGACAACCAATTATCCGCTTGACGGAGTCATCCACCTGACCCTCAACCCTGAACAGAGGGTTCCCTTTTCAGTTAAATTGAGACTACCGGGATGGGCAAAGGATGAGCCTGTTCCTGGAGGACTGTACAATTTTGCTGGTAAAAGCACCGAAAAATTCACGCTTTTACTCAATGGTAAAGTTGTTCCCTATACTGAAGAAAATGGCTATTTGAAAATCACGAGAACCTGGGAAAAGGGAGATCAACTCCAGTTTACCTTGCCAATGGAAGTGCGAAAGTTAATCGCCCGCCAAGAAGTTATTGCCAATGAAGACCGAATCGCAATTCAAAGAGGTCCCTTGGTTTATTGTGTGGAGGGGGCGGACAACAACGGGAAAGTATGGAATATAGTGCTACCGGAAAATGCCACCTTTACTGTTTTCCAGCACCAGGTTTTGGATGAAGAAGTAATCGCTGTCCAGGCAGAAATGAGGGTAATGACAGGCTCGGAAGATGGAACAAGTCTGCAAGCTGAAACCAAGAAAATAACTGCTATTCCCTATTACACCTGGGCAAATCGCGGGCAAAATGAAATGCAGGTTTGGCTTCCTACAAAAATTCAGGAAGTAAAAATCATTCGATAGAAGCCTAAATTACTTGTCAGGATTATCCTCAATCCTAGCAGTGGTTTAATTTAGTCCACCTACTGTTCAACGGCTAACGGACCACAGTCCATCGCAAATTCTGGTCTACAGTAGAAATTGCGGTGGGCCGTTGGCCCTAAAACCCCTTTTTATTTAAAGCCATGAAAAATCCATTCCTACTCCTACTTTCTTTCCTCTGTTTCGGCGCCCAAGCACAGGGGAATTTACCCCAAGCCAAGCTCCCCAATATCGTGCTGATCTTTATGGACGACATGGGTTATGGGGATCTAGAAGTTTATGGAGGCTATCCTCAACGGACCCCACACCTCAATGCACTTGCCGCTTCAGGCATGCGCTTCACCAATTTCTATGCAGCACAGGCCGTATGCAGCGCCTCGAGAGCAGCCCTACTGACAGGTTGCTATCCCAATCGGATCAATATTTCTGGCGCACTCATGCCCTGGTCTACCACAGCACTTAATCCCGAGGAAGAGACCCTTGCCACCCTGGCAAAAAAGAAGGGCTACCGAACAGGCATGATCGGCAAATGGCACCTGGGTGCCAAAGCTCCCTACCTACCCACCTCCTACGGATTTGACTCCTATTTTGGCCTTCCCTACTCCAACGACATGTGGCCTGTAGGCTACGACGGCAAGCCGATTACGGATACTGCGGACCGTAAATTCAAGTACCCTCCGCTCTTCCTGTTCGAAGGCAATGAACCCGTGATGCCCATCCGAACCCTTGAAGACCAAGCACAACTAACTCAGCTCTACACCCAGCATGCGGTCCAATTTATTGAGCAGCACAAGGAGAGCCCCTTCTTTTTGTATCTGGCCCACTCCATGCCACACGTACCGATCGCGGTGTCTGATCCCTACAAAAACAAAAGTGGGGAAGGGCTATTTGGAGATCTGATGCTCGAACTGGATGCTTCAGTAGGTGAGGTAATGGCGGCACTCGAAAAAAATGGACTGACCCAAAATACGCTGGTCATCTTTACAAGTGACAATGGCCCTTGGCTGACTTTTGGCAACCATGCAGGCAGCAGCGGAGGCCTTCGCGAAGGCAAGGGTTCGGCTTGGGAGGGCGGGGTTCGGGTCCCTTGCATCATGAGTTTGCCCTGGTTGATTCCCCGCGGAACAGTTTCCAACAACTTGGCCGCTACGATGGATATCTTCCCCACCATGGCGGCACTTCTAGAGGCTCCCTTGCCTGATCAAAAAATCGATGGGGTGAATCTATTGCCCTTGCTTCAGCAGGTGACCGATGCCAATCCTCGAGACCATTTTGTCTATTACTACGATGCGAATAGCCTTAAGGCCATCCGGCAAGGGAAGTGGAAATTGGTTTTTCCCCACGTCTCACAAACCTATCTGGGCACTCAGCGGGGCAATGAGGGATTCCCAGGAATATACAAATCCATGGAGGTTCCCCTCGCCCTGTATGACCTATCTACCGATCCTGGGGAAACGTTTGACTTGGCTACCCAAAATCCAGAAGTAGTAGCCGCGCTGAGCGCATTAGCCGATGGGTACCGAAAGACGCTAGGCGATGACCTCACCAAGCAGCCTGGAACCGAGAAGCGGCCAGCGGCAAAAATGGATTGAGGAAAAGGTTGTTAGCGAGCTGAAATTGGGGCCTTGCTAAATCTTCCCCAAACCACAAACAGGGTAAGCAGCAAAAAGACCACTTGGAACACAATAGGTTCTCCTTTGGAAGCATGCAAGGCAGTGGCCAAGCCCATGATGATCGCTAAGCCTAGAGATGCCAGCGGAGTGAGTATAGGAAGGATGCGGAGCGCAGTAGGCAAAATCAGTCCAAGGGCCCCTAAGACTTCTGATATTCCGATAAATCGAATCAATCCTACTCCATATTTTTCAATTAGCTCACCCGATTGTTGAATAAGATCTGCCTCAGAGGTAGTCAATTTGGTCACTCCGATCATGCCAAAGGCGAGAGCGAGGGCAATTTGTACCACCCAAAGGGTGATGTGAAGAGCTTTAGAAGGGGTAGAGGTATTCATCTTTTTGTTTGGTTTGAATTAGTTAATTCTCAGCCCTACCCAGAGGTAGGAGGTGGGCGTAAATTATTTTAAGCGCCCTTCAACTTGATCCTAAGTTAGCAATTTTTCCAACTTGACGCCCTCGCGAATTTTAGGAGTTTTTATTAAACTTAATTACACTTAATCCTGATCATTTCCAATCAAATAGGTGATTTTACTTCCCACAGTAGACTCAAACTTCGAATACTACCGATCTCATTATCATTTATCCCATCAGAATTAGAAATTTCCAACAACCAATTTAGAATCGAATTAGCAAAAGTGATATTGAACCATTTTTGAGATTTTAGCCAGTTTGCATTTTGTAAGACTTGATTCATTAGATTTTTATCAATCTCGGCTTTATCTGAATTATCCTGAATAAATTGATACCAATCAAATGCTCTATTTAGCTTCTTTTTTACATCATAATCTGTGTAGGGGACGCCTTCTCCAATCCAGGAGCTAAAAAGAATCTCAGAAATTTCAGTTATTTTTCTAATTTCCTTTTCTGACAAATTATAGTCCGTTAACTCTGCCTGGGCTATGAATAAAAAATTTGTCACATCCACCCAATCATATCCGTCGGATTCTCCTTTTATCCATTTCGCATACTGTGGATTTAACTTCATGTCATAACTAATTTTAGTTCAGGAAGAGTTTCTGTTTAATCCTAAATAAGGAATAAGTCTAGGTTCTTTAACATTAACCAATAAATCAAATTTATACCAATTCTTTTTCCAAGATCATTCACTTCTAAAGAATCGGCCAATTCAATTCTATATTCAGACAATTTGAAAAACAAATTAATTCACGATATGGTTGCACTAGGATATAAATGTTTCACATCTATAAACCTAAAAATTAGTTTTGGAGGGGAAAAAAAAGAGTTATTAACTAAAAAACGAAGTGAACCGATTTCAGGCGGTTACTAAACTCCAAGTCTTATTGTAACTTACCAAAGCGGTGGCATCAAAAAATTGCATAACCCACCTTCATAAAGAAATAAACTAAGCAAGTTTACCCGAAAACCCCTCCCTAACCAGTGTTGCCATGGCTAAGACAATCCAAGATCAACTCGCAGAAAAAACAAAAGCAAGATTTCCAGAAGCAGAAGTTAAAAAAGTAAATAAAGACAACTTTGTGGACATCCACCTTCCATGGGTCCACCCCAAAAGAGGAACCCATCTAGGATTCAATACCGCAGGGGGAACCATCAGGGTGATGTTTTATTGTCGAGAGGAGGAATTTAACAAGCAGGTCTTAGCCACAAGCACTGATTTGGAAGCCTATAGCCAAGGGATTCGCCTCAAAGGAAATCCGGAATTTAAAACCGTGGATTCCGCGTGTACTGCTGCTTTCGTCTTTGTGGAAAGCTTGAGTGGATTTGTAACCCAAAATTCACCTGTGCAACCTCTTTCAAGCACAAGTGGGATTGTCGGGGCAATCCTTCTTAATCGGATTAAAGTTGCCTATCCAAAATGCAGCATCAATGAAGTGAAAAGCTATGCCAGTTTTACTTTTAAAGCTGCTTTTCTATACGAATTACGCATTCAAAAAGGGACTATCCGACTTTTAGCGGCTAATTACCCGCAAAAAGCACCGGTTGCAAAGTGCTTTGAATTGATTGCTCTTCATCAAATCGACGAAAAATCAATCCAAAATCGGTATCCAATAATCGTGGAGCCAGGCAAAGTTAGCCCAGACAAATTAACCGTTAGGATTGAAATCCCCTATCAGGCTGCAGACCTAGAAAATGAGGGTTTTATCACGAATTTAATCGCCACTTGCGAGCAGTTTCACAGCGAACTCATGCCACTGATTAATGGGTTCCAGACGATGCCCGTTGGAAAGCTGCAAGCGGTCATGGGAGATGGAACTCCAGGCTCAAAGACAAGTGAGGCGGATGAGAAAAAAGAAGTTCCTACGGCAACAACTTCAAGGGAAGACGAACTTTCGATGTTTGATTTGACTGAATTTGATCTTGAGGGAAGGCCAATCGGAATGAAAGATGCTCCTCCTGCACCTTCCCAAAAAGAAGTAGAGAAACCTGAACTTGATTTGAATGTCTTTTTGTCCACCTTTGGATTGGAGGAAAAACCGACGCCCAATACAGCCACAGCAGCTGAAAGACAAGAAAAATCCGAAGATCTCCAACAGTTTGACGAATCGGAT
>JBANGF010000282.1:0-6422 GCA_037975655.1 Bacteroidota bacterium
TTTGATGCTGACCTGACTGGCATGCTGAATCGCTTTACCACCAACGGCTCCTTTGTTACTAGCATTGGCAATTTGAATGGACGTTTAGATTACGAGCGGAAAGAAACCACTTCCATTCTCACCTCCAAACTGCGAATCCAAAACTTGGACCTGGGGATTCTAGCCGAAAATCAGGAGTTATTCCAAAAGCTTTCCCTAGAAGGCACCATCCAAGCCAAGGGAGAATCCTTGGAGACGGCCCTAGTAGACCTCAATGCAAGCATCAGTGAAATCGGGATCAACAACTACCGCTACACGGGAATTGAAACAGACGCCATCTATGGTCTCAACCTTTTCCGAGGCAATCTCTCCATCAATGACCCCAACCTCAAATCGCGGGTAAAGGGTACCCTCAACCTCAATCCAGGCATCGACTCGGTCAACCTTCTGGTTGACTTAGACACCGCATTGTTAGATAGACTCAACTTGAGTGATACTCCCCTCTTTCTCAGTGGAAACCTGGACATGGATACCCAAGGAATCACCCTCGACGATGTACAAGGCATCGCTCGGGTGCGCGACCTTAAAGTAGGCTATAAAGACCGTTCTTTGGATGCAGGTGATTTTTTTGTGCAGTCCTTATTTGCCGGAGGCACCCGCACGCTATCCTTAAATTCCGACTACCTAGTCATGGCAGCCTCCGGGCAGTTTGAACTGGAACAGATGAGCAAAGATCTGCAAATACTCGGCAAGCAATACCTCTCCATCCTACTCAATGAAACGCCTCCGCTGGCAGACCTGAAGGAGAATTTTTCGGAGAATTACAACCTAGATCTAAACATACGCATGCGGGATATCAATCCCCTCATCCACTTGGTTGAACCGGAACTCAGCATTTCTAGAAACACCGTTTTGGAGGGAGCCTTTTACCAAACTACGGAGAATACGGTATTCAACTTTTTTACCTCCGTGGATACCATCACCTACAAGGGCAACACAGCCTTTGACACGAATATCGATTTCAATACCTCCAAAATCATCAACAGCGCGGATATTTTGGCATCCTTTTACGTGTATTCCAAGAAGCAGGCAGTTGGGAAAACGCTTGGGTTTACCAACCTAGGTGTGGAAGCGATTTGGGACCAAACCAACCTGGACCTGCTCCTAAGTTTGGATCAAGACTCCACGCAAAGCAAAGCACGAATCGAGGCGGAAACGCAGTTTACTAAAAACGGAACCTTTCTCAAATTCAAGCCTTCCCTACTTCGCGTATTGAATCGTGAATGGCAGTTTGACCCCAATAACCTAGTTAGCCTGCAAGACGGGGCAATCACCTTCTCCAAACTTCGCATTGCCAATGAAGAGCAATCTCTTGGCCTGGAAGGGAAAATCAGTTCCAATCCCAATGAATCCTTGGAACTCGACCTCAAAGGAGTCTCCCTTGACCTACTCAACACCATCAGTGCATTGGAAGTAGAAGGAATAGCAGACGGGCGATTCCAACTAGCCTCACTACAGGATCAAGCTACCCTTACGGGATCGCTCCATGTGGAAGGACTGGAAATCAACGATTTTCCAATTGGGGAAGTAGACCTCACCGCAGCCATGGAAGAACGGGACTTGAGACTCAACTTGGAAAATTTCTACAATAAACAGAAGAAGATAAATATAGATGGAACGGTGGACCTGGACACCAAAAACCTTGATTTTGATGCCAAACTCACCCAAGCCAATCTGGTAATTTTTGAGCCCTTCCTCTCCAAATACATTTCCAACTTGGGAGGAACCTTGACGGGCAACTTACAACTCCAAGGCAATTTGGATGGTCCTGAACTGATCGGAAGTACACGCGTAGAGCAGGGTAAGTTGCGTATCAATTACCTAAATACCTCCTACCAACTAGACGGAAGTCTCCTCTTCCGTCCTACCCAAGTCAGCTTTCAAGACCTCGCATTTAGAGATGTGAATGGCAATCGCGCTACTTTCACTGGAGGACTCAATCACCAAGGATTTTCTTCCATTTTCTTAGACATCAACTCCCAGTTGAGCAATTTTCAGGTCCTAAATACAAGTGCCAGGGATAACGAACTCTTTTATGGAACGGCTTACGCCACCGGTACTTTGGCAATCAAAGGCAGTACCAGTAATCTGGATGTGAATGCCCGAGTGACTTCACGACCCAACACTCGAATTTCTATTCCATTGACAAGTTCGAAGGAACAATTCCAGGAGGACTTCATTCAAGTCATCAACGTGCAAGATACGGTCCGAATCCGCGAATTAGCGGAGGAGGTCAAGCGATTGGAGATTGACAATGTCCGGATGAATTTTATCCTAGATGTCACTCCAGATGCCTTTACGGAGATTATCATCGACCCTAGGACGGAAGAGAGTATTCAAGGAAGAGGAAGAGGCACGCTCAACATGAATGTAGATACGCAGGGTAATTTCTCCTTGGCCGGCAACTACGATATCGTGGAAGGGAAGTATAATTTTTCCCTTTACAACGTGGTCAAAAAACAGTTCATTGTCCAACCCGGTGGAAGAATAACCTGGTATGGCGACCCCTACACGGGTATTATGAACTTAAAAGCCAGTTACGAAGAAAATGTGTCTCTCCAACCTCTTCTCAGAGCAAACAGCACTGATCAGGAAAATAGTCAGATGCGCAGAAGATTCCCTGTGAAGGTGCTCATGGATCTCCAAGGAGAACTGCTCTCACCAACCTTCAAATTTGGATTTGACTTCAGTGCCTTCCCTTCGAGTGGAGACGTGCAAACAACCATTTCCGCCTTCCAAAATAGAGTAGCTGCCGATGAACAGGAAATGAATCGACAGGTGTTCTCGGTCATTGTAGCGCAAAGTCTATCGCCTGAGGGCCAGTTTTCTGGAGGATCAACGATATCCTCCAGTTTAGGAAATCTGCTTTCCTCCCAAATCAACCGATTTATGGGGCAACTGGATAAAAACCTAGAAGTTTCGATTGACTTGGCCACTCTAGACCAAAATGCACTCGAAAATTTCCAAATCAGCGTGGCAAGAACTTTCTTGGATGGTCGATTACGTGTTTCTCGAGACGGTGGGTTTACGGACAACAGAGGGTCCGCTAGCGCGGCGTCTATCATTGGCGATTGGCAGGCGGAATACTTGATTACCGAAGATGGTGTCTACCGACTTCGAATCTTCAACCGCAATAATTTCAATACGTTTACCTCGCTTTCCTTGTCACAAAATGTGCTCTCCTATGGGGCTTCTGTGACGCAGAACGTATCCTTTAATTCAGTATCCGAACTCTTCCGCAAACTCGCTCGAAGAAAGGCAGAGCGTCTCAATCTTCAGGATTCCGATGATTTTTTACGAGACGATTATGGAGCAAAAGAAAACTGGACACCAATCAAACTCGAAAATCTTCCACTGCAGGACGATTACATTCCGCCAGTCCGTATTGAAAAAGTCCCTCCCAAGGAAAATTGATGTGAATGGTCAACGGCTAACGGTCCACTGTCCACAGCGGATGGTTATTATTGATTAAAAGTGATGTATTCACAATTGACTGTCGTCTGTGGACTGTAAACCGTTGACAAATTGACCTTATTTTAAAACAATTTCCCTCTCCTCGGTATTCTCTACCTAAAGAACACGTATGAAAAAAATTAGCCTGTGCTGGTTTCGCCGCGACTTAAGAACCGAAGACCAGACTGCACTTTTTTACTCCTTGCAACAGGAAGAACAAGTATTCCCGCTCTTCATTTTTGACCGGCACATTTTGGATGCCTTAGAAGATAAAACCGATGCTCGTGTCTCCTTTATCCATGCCCAGATTACAAGTTTAAAAGCCTTTTTCGAGCAGCAAGGAAGTTCCATGCTCGTTCGGTATGGGCACCCAGAGCAGGTCTTTCGAGAACTACTCACCGAATTCGAGGTACAGTCTGTCTACACCAACCGGGATTACGAGCCCTACGCCCAATCGAGAGATAGCCGAGTAGAAGCCCTGCTTGGAGAAAAAAATATCCCATTCCTTTCCTTCAAAGATCAGGTCATCTTCGAACCTGGAGAAATCGTCAATGGCTCCGGAGAGTTCTACAAGGTCTTTACCCCCTACAGTAAAAACTGGTTGGAAAAATTTAGAACAACCCGAGTGCAGCCCCTACCCTCTGCCAATTGGAAAAACTTAGTTCAGACTTCTCCGCAGCCCATACCTACGCTTTCAGACATGGGCTTTGCTCCTTCTTCCATTGAAATCCCAAGTAGCCAACTCGACGAGGAGATCGTGCGGCATTACGAGGAACGCAGAAATTTTCCCGCTCAGCGGGGTACCAGCCGCTTGGGAATCCACCTGCGTTTCGGTACGCTATCCATCCGAAAGCTCGCGCTTAAAGCAGCCTCGCTGAATGCGACCTACTTGAATGAATTGATTTGGCGAGAATTTTATGCAATGATCCTGGGTCATGCTCCTCAGGTAGTCGACCGGGCTTTCAAACCACAGTATGACCGAATTCCTTGGAGAAACAACGAACCCGAGTTTGAAGCTTGGTGTGCAGGCACCACTGGCTATCCCATTGTAGACGCAGGCATGCGAGAGCTGAATGCTACGGGCTTTATGCACAACCGTGTCAGAATGATTGTGGCCTCCTTTTTAACCAAGCATTTGCTCATCGACTGGCGATGGGGAGAGGCCTATTTTGCAAAAAAACTATTAGACTTCGAATTGGCATCCAACAATGGAGGATGGCAATGGGCAGCGGGCACTGGTACCGACGCACAACCCTACTTTCGGGTATTTAACCCTGATTCGCAAACCGAAAAGTTTGACAAGGACCTTACCTACATCAAAAAATGGATTCCAGAATTTGGGACTGCAGCCTACCCAAAACCAATTGTTGATCATAAATTTGCACGCAATCGAGCCATAGAAACTTACAAAAAAGCATTGACCCCATGAACATAGGAGATCGAGTTCGCATTCTGCACGGGAAAGAAGAGGGGATCATTCGGAAAGTATCAGCAGGAGGCAGAATCGAGGTAGAAATCGAAGATGGCTTTGTAATCCCAGTTCTCAAATCCGAGGTAGTACTCGTGGCAGAAGCGGAGAAAAGTTACTTCGGAGAGGCCCACAATCCTTCCCAGGAGATCGAAACGCCTATGCCCATCTCTGCTCCGAAAGAACAGGGGCTCTACCTTGCTTTTTTGCCAATCAATGACCAAAACCTCAGCCTCTACCTGATCAACGATAGTCGTCAAGCCTACCTTGCCCACGCTTCTGAAGTGTATGGCACCAATCACCGGACGCTGTATGCAGGAACGCTTGGCGCTGGAGAAGCTAAAAAAATAGACGACCGACTCCTCAAAGAATTGGACGAATGGCCCTCATTTTTGCTGCGCTTTATTGCCATTCAACCCAAGTTAGAAAAAGCCATCCCTGCCTTTGAGCGGCAGTTTAAACTCAAAGCAACCCAATTTTTCAAGCACCTAAGTAAGGCTCCCCTGCTCGGAAAGAATGTGTACCTATTTGCCTTGGAGCAAACGACCAAGGAGCTGGACATTCGCGGACTGAATGCCGAACTCAACCAACTTAGTCCCGCACCTACACCGGCAAAAGTGCAGGCACCTGCTGCCTCCATCGACCTCCACATCGAAGCCCTCCATCCGAACCCGGATAGCCTAAGCAACTCAGAAAAGCTGCGGATTCAATTGGAAGTGTTTGAGAAAAACCTAAACCAAGCCATCGCGTCAGGAATGGACCAGATCACCTTCATTCATGGCATTGGTAACGGGGTCCTTCGAAAAGAAATTCACAAGCGATTGAGCCAAATTGGAAATATTTCCTACTTTCAAGACACGCAGAAAGACCAGTGGGGCTATGGTGCTACCTTGGTCAAAATTTCCTAAGAACCGCTCAGAATGAAATCCCCTGTATTTCAGCTCTTTTCACACCAACACCAACAGGCCAAAGCTCTTTTTCTAGAGCTTGGAAAGGAAATCAAGTCTGCAAAGGCTATTGCCCTCTTGGAACAATTGGAGTTTTTAGAACTCTACTCTGAGCTGCTGGAGAAGATTCACTTTGAACAAAAACACCTCGGCTATTCCTTATTTTTTCCGCTGAAAAGCCTAAAAAAGTCTCTTCAAAAAATCCGCCACCTCAAACTCGTGGAGAAAGGTCTCAAGCAGCGTGAAAAATCCCTTTCTCTAGGCTTTGAAAGTTTCAAGACCTATTTGAACGAGCAAAAAAGAGGAATGCAAAAAGAAGCCTTCGATTTGATGGTGGGTAGCTCATTAAAGATTTGGGAGGATTATCTGGAAAAAGCCTTTGAAGCCAGTAAAGGCATTAAGCCTTTGGTACTGACCACCTCCATCCACCAGTTGGTGCAAGAGGAATTGAATTCATTAAGCAAGGAAGTAACGCCCCCCATGTCGACCCAAGGCTTCCGAGATCTTTTTGAGGG
>JBANGF010000232.1:0-2581 GCA_037975655.1 Bacteroidota bacterium
CCTCAATTTTAACGCCTATCTTTTCTTTAGGCTATACTTGTTAACAAGAATTAACCAGCTTTTTTTAGCGTATATCAAACTTAACAAAATACGGGAAGAGAAGTTTGGGAATTCTTGGCCAAAGAACCTCAACGAAGACTTCAATTCGAAATAGATCGCAAAAAAAAATCCTCCAACACAGGTTTGGAGGATTTGATGATCCAAGATTCTTTGGAAAACTTAGGCCTTTTTCACGTTGATTGCGTTGGGTCCTTTTTTACCCTCCTTAATTTCGTAAGTAACTTTGTCGTTTTGAGCAACTTTGTCCACTAAGCCTGTAGCGTGCAAAAACACGTCATTTTGAGTTTCGTCATCAACGATAAATCCGAAACCCTTGGCTTCATTGTAAAATTTTACTGTCCCGGTAAACATAATAAATTGTGATAAATTGGAATTGAAAGTGCGATAAAAATAACTATTCGATTAAAAAAAACAAAATAATCGTTTTTTTTATCCTGAAATGAAAAAAATAATTTTGATTCGACACGCCAAATCCGCGTGGGACCATCCCTGGCTAGATGATTTTGAGCGCCCATTGGCCGAACGAGGGTTGCGAGATGCACCCCAAATGGCTGCTTCCCTTAAAAATCGAGGGCTCACCATTGACCTCCTCTGCTCCTCCCCTGCCCAAAGAACTAAACAAACCACCTGCATGACCGCCGAAGTGCTTGGGTACCCTGAGAAAAAAATCCACTGGGAAAAATCCCTTTACCATGCTTCAGCAAATCATTTGCTACAATTCATTCATTCCCAATCGGATCAAATCCAAACCTTGGTACTGGTCGGCCACAACCCTGGACTCACGGAGTTGATCAATTTGCTGGGAGTGAAATTGGATAACCTACCTACCTCCGGTCAACTTGCCTTTTCGCTATCCACTGACCACTGGAAAGATCTGAGCCGAGATACTTGCACCTTTGATTGGTGGGATAGTCCCAAAAAATAAGTGCCCTCCCATTTACTTATCCCAAGTAACGAAGCGGATTCAATCGATTCGTAATTCGAATTACAGGATGTACTGGGAAAGGTCTCTATTTTTCACCAAGGTACTGAGGCGCTCCTGCACCATTTCTTTGGTAATGCGGATTTTGGAATTCGGCCCAATCAAGTCCGGAACTTCAAAAAGGAAGTCGTTGAGCAGGTGACTCATGACGGTATGCAATCGACGTGCGCCGATATTTTCCACTTCCTGATTGATCAAAAAGGCAAGACTAGCAATCTCTTCAATAGCCTCATCCGTAAAGTCTAAATAAACTTCCTCAGCCTCAAATAGGGCTTGGTACTGCTTGGTCAATGCGTTCTTTGGCTCCTTCAGGATACGCGTAAAATCTTCCTTGGTGAGTGACTGCAATTCCACACGGATGGGGAACCTTCCCTGCAATTCAGGAATCAAATCGGAAGGCTTGCTAACATGAAAGGCACCAGCAGCGATAAATAGTACATGGTCTGTATGAATGACCCCATACTTAGTCGTGACAGAAGAACCTTCTACGATGGGAAGTAAATCACGCTGTACTCCTTCGCGGCTTACATCGGGTCCACCTCCACCTTTTCCGGATTTGGAGGCGATTTTATCAATCTCATCGATAAAGATGATCCCATTGTTTTCGGCAAGTCGGATAGCCTCTTCCTTCACCTCATCAAAGTCAATCAACTTAGAAACCTCTTCTTCTAAAAGCACCTTACGAGCCTCTGAAATGGGGAGTTTACGCTTTTTGGTTTTCTTGGGCATCATGCCCGAAATCATGTCTTGAAGACCAGCCATGCTCGCATCATCCATCATGCCATTGCCCACCATTCCAATTCCTACAGGGGCTGCAGCCTTGACCTGAATTTCTATTTTGCGATCCTCCAATTCTCCTTGACGAAGTTTTTCCCGGAAGCGATCTCGGGTGCGTTCGTTGAGTTCCTCATCCGAAGAGGGTACCGAACCGCCTTCCGTAGGATATGAATTGTTGCTCGTAAATCCCATGCCTTTTACCGGTGGGATCAAAATATCCAACAATATCTCTTCTACGGCCTCGGCCGCCTTTACTTTCACTTCCTCCTTTTTGGTTTCGCGCACGAGTTGCACACTCTGCTCTACCAAGTCGCGCACCATGCTTTCCACGTCACGACCCACATAGCCCACTTCGGTAAACTTGGATGCTTCCACCTTGGTAAAAGGCGCGTTCGCAATCTTGGCAAGACGACGTGCAATCTCTGTTTTTCCTACCCCAGTGCTTCCAATCAAGAGGATATTGTTGGGCACAATGTCCTTCTGGATATCCGAAGTCACCAACATGCGTCGGATGCGGTTCCGCAAGGCAATGGCCACATTGCGCTTGGCATCCTGCTGACCAATGATGTACTTGTCGAGTTCTTCAACGATCTGTCTAGGTGTGAGAGAAAGGGGCGTGAGCATAGCTTGAAACTAATCTTTAAAATTCGAAGAAATGGGGATTTTGAAATGCGATAAATGAAGTCTTAGGCTGAAGGCTTGGTTTCAGCACTAAAACTAAACTGGAGCGGTCGATCCACTTGAGTAGTAGTCAAGGCAATA
>JBANGF010000286.1:0-4872 GCA_037975655.1 Bacteroidota bacterium
TCCGCCTTGAGTGAAAACAACCACAAAGACTGGATGGATGCCAACAAAAAGTGGTACCTGGACACCAAAGCGACCCTAGTGGCCGACACGGAGGTGCTCCTAAAAACCATGGTAGAATTGGAACCGAGCCTAGCATCCTTCAAGGCCAAGGATTGCCTATTTCGACAAAATCGGGACGTGCGCTTCTCTGCCAACAAAAACCCCTACAAAACCAATTTCGGGGTTTACTTTTCCCCGGGAGGTAAGAAATCCCCAGGGCCGGGGTACTACCTTCAAATTCAACCTGGAAATTCATTTTTGGCAGGAGGAATCTGGATGCCTGAAGGAGATACACTCAAAAAAATCCGGAAAGAAATTGACTTCAGTGGAGCCGAATTGGAGCGGATCGTGGAAAACCCCGACTTCAAAAAACTATTTCCTAGTTTGGAAGGGGAAAAACTCAAAACCTGCCCTCGAGATTACGAAGCCGCACATCCTTACCTGGAGTACCTCAAACTAAAAAGCTTCACGGTATCCCATCCCATCTCCGACCAAGCGGTACTTACGGGTGCATTTATTCATTTTGCGCTGGAAGGATTCCAGCAGATGAAACCCTTGATTGACTTCCTAGGCCAAGCACTAGAAGAAGTGGAAGACGGGGCGGGTCTGCTCTAGGCCAAACAAGGATTTGCCTGATTCCTTCGCCACTCTCCAAATTCTCCCTACCTTTGCAGCATGGTAGATTTCAAACAAATCCTCTCGGTTTCCCTCATCCTCTTTTCCGTGATTGATATCCTGGGATCCATTCCTATCATCATCAACTTACGAAAAAAAGTAGGTCACATTCAGTCCGGGAAAGCAACGATTGTTGCCGGCATCTTGATGATAACTTTTCTTCTGGTAGGAAAATCCATCCTCACCCTTTTTGGAATTGGCGTGGAGGATTTTGCGATTGCAGGAGCCTTGATCATCTTCGCTCTCGGTGCTGAGATGATTTTGGGAATTGAATTGTTTAAGCCAGACCCCGATGCCACAGCCAGTGCCTCCATTGTGCCCATTGCCTTTCCACTGATCGCCGGAGCGGGCACGCTAACGACCATCTTAACCTTGAAGGCCGAATTTGAGCAGATCAACATTGCGATCGGTATCCTACTCAACTTGATTTTTGTATTTATTGTGCTAAAAAGTACCACCTGGCTGGAACGGAAGCTTGGCAAAACGGGTGTGGACGTCCTACGTCGCATATTTGGAATTATTCTCTTGTCGATTGCAGTAAAGATCTTCAAGACCAACGCCTTTCCATTGGCAGGAGGATGAAAATACCAGGCTTCGCTTTTTTTGATTTCTTTGTAGCATGATTGTCATTTTTACCGATGGAGCCGCCAAAGGCAACCCAGGTCCAGGAGGCTATGGTGCTGTCTTAAAGTTTGGACAGCACCGAAAGGAACTTTCGGAGGGATTTCGGCTCACGACCAACAACCGCATGGAACTTCTGGCGGTCATTCGCGCACTTCAAGAAATCAAGACCACCGAATATCCGGTTCAGGTCTATTCAGACAGCAAATACGTGGTAGATGCTATTGAAAAAGGATGGCTTTGGTCCTGGCAAAAAAAGGGGTTTAAGGATAAAAAAAATCCAGACCTCTGGCTTCGGTACATTCCCCTCCACCTCAAGTTTAAGCCCAAGTTTTTTTGGGTGAAAGGTCATGCAGGACACTCCGAAAACGAGCGCTGTGACCAGCTAGCCGTAGCCGCTGCCGAAGGCAAAGGACTCCAAGCCGATACGGGCTATGAGGAGCAATTGGGGTAATCTTTTCCCCTTACAACTGATCCATTGTAATCAGCGGAACATCCTTCCTACCCAAGTCTTTCAGGGGCTGATGCGCTGCTTCGGGGTACACCCATCCCTCATTGGTCAATTCCCAGAGTAGTGGAGCCAAATTTTGAACCGCTGCTTTACAGCCTTGGACAATCGCACCCAAGCTGCCCGTTTGCTTGGATAGAAGGGCTTCATTTTCAATTTCAAAGGGTCCCGTAAATCCTTTCGCTCGCAGCAGCCCCACAAAGGCTCTCCAATCCATGGAATCCCCTAATCCAAAGCCAGGTAGCGTAGCCTCGTAATGGTGGCGATCCCAGGGATTTTTGCTAGACGTAATCCCCACCTTTTCTGCCCATTCGGGCCGAATGGCCTGTAAAGGATACATGTTGCCCCAGAAGGGATCGGACACGTTTCGCGTGGATTTGACATGAATTCTCCGCACTCGGGTCATATCGGTATGTTGGATCACTTCCAAGGGATCGGTATGCTGCCATACATCATGGGAGGGATCGTAGATCTCTCCGTGATTTTTTTCGGGAACAAGCTCGTACATCAGTTTGCGCGCTGCCAACACCCCAGATAGGTTGTTGAAGGTGCCGGTAAATCCGGAACTCCTCCAGCCTTCCATGGGACAATTCTCATAGACCACGGTGACCCCAAGGCTGCCAGCATAGCGGATGATCGGGCCGAAAATTCGCTGGTATTCCAATAAGTTTTTCTCAAAACCTCCCTCCTGATTCCCCAGCTCGTGGTTGTACCCCACAAAGGTGCCCACCGTGATGTCATTTTCATCTCCGCCAAGGAGATAGGCCATCCGAATCAAGCGGAGTAGGTGATTTTGATTGTGAACGCGCTGGACTGGGTCGCCGCCAATCAGGTTCTCAAAGGCCCCCAAAGAAAGTCGAAGTCGAGCTTGATTAAACTGTCCGAGGAGCCGTTGTGCTTCTACTGGCCCGAAGTTTTGGTAATCCAAATGAGTGGCTACAAAGTCATTGCGCGTACCATCCTTTCGGAAAACGCATAGATCCAAGCCTTGAACGCCAATTTGAAGCGCTTTGTCGATTGTCTCCTCCAAACTGAGTTGATCAAAGGCGGAGGTCATGATCCAGATGGGATTTGCCATAAAAAAGGGATTTGATCGAAACATACGCAATCCCTAGGAAGGAAAAAAGTGGGGGTTGACTTACTCGGAGCCTTCCGTACCGGAGTAACGTCTTCTCAGTTCAATTTTTTGTTTCTGCCGGTCCCACAGGGCTTGCGCCAGATCAGTGGCAAGGAGCTCGGGGGGAGATTCAGCAAGGATTTTTTTGAGCAGATTTTCTGACAAATCCACGCGGTAGCAGATTTGAAGTAGCCGTTCCAAGTTTTGATCTAGCAGCTGCCGCACAGCTTGGGTAAGCAAAGATACCGCCTTGGCTTCGTCAAAGCCCTCCTGAGGTGCTGGAAGTGGCAGCTCCTGGGTGACTAGCGCATAGGTTTCTTCGGTTAGCGATTTCATAGAGCAAGGTAAAAAAAAGCCCCGTAGTACGGGGCTGTAAGTTTATGCTTCTTTTTCGGTAGCAGTGCTCTCCTGAAATACCTCAGGGCAGTTTTTGTGAATCAACTGGTACCAGGCATTGAGCTTTTTGATGTCCGATACATACACGCGATCCTGATCAAATTCAGGAAGTACAGACTTTAAAAATGCACGCAGTTCTGCATCCGAGGCAGTGGCATCTACGCCTGTATTACCCTTGTAGGCAGCTTCAATTTTTTTCATCACTGACTCCAAAGGTTCTGCCCCTTCTTCGGTAAGCGTGTAAATCGAAATATCACTCAATACAGATACCCGCATGGACATGCCGGCTACCAACTTGGATTTTTTCTCGTCTAATGCTTCCAAAATCACCCCTGAACGGGTAGGCTTGATGATTTTGTACAATCCTGGCTTGCCAGCGACGGATGCAATGTCTTTAAAATTCATAGGGAATTAATTCGTTCGGGCACAAATATAAACGATTCTACCGAGTTCAACGCTGAGATTCAAATTCAGCGACCAAGTCCACTAGGTACTGGACGACTGCTTCTTTTCCTTGCCCCTTCTCGGCCGAGGTGACAAAGTAATCTGGAGTATCTCCAAAAATCTCTACCAGCTTGTTCAAAAACAGCTTGACATTCCGGTCGGTTTGTGTCTTGGATTGCTTGTCCGCTTTGGTAAAGGCAACCACAAAAGGCACATCTTCTTCTCCACACCAGTTGAGAAACTCCAAATCGATGGTTTGTGGTTCTAGCCGGCTATCAATCAAGACAAATACCCCACAAAGATTGGTACGTGTGGTGAGGTATTCACTGATCATTTTCTCCCACTTCACCTTCTTATCCTTACTGACTTTGGCAAATCCATAGCCCGGTAAATCCACTAGGTACCAGCGTTCATCGATGGTAAAGTGATTGATCAACTGGGTCTTACCTGGTTTTTGGGAGGTCTTTGCCAGTTCCTTCACTCCGGTGAGCATGTTGATCAATGAACTCTTTCCTACATTGGAACGTCCGATAAAGGCAATTTCTGCCCGATCCGGTTTGGGACACTTCGTGAGGTCGCTATTACTGACTAAAAAGGTTGCTTTTCGGATCATAATTCAATTCTTGGACACAAAAGTAGGCTTTTATTTTGGAAGCATCTTGACCAAACTGGGACAACAATTTTCGATTCCTCGGGTTTGTATTGTAATATTGCCCCACCAAAGTAAAATCCCATGTCCGTCGTTCCCTACAAAGACAAGCAAGACCCGAAAAAGGCGCAGGTCGCTGAAATGTTTAATAGCATTAGCCCTAAATACGATTTATTAAATCACGTGCTGAGCTTGGGAATTGACATCATTTGGAGAAAAAAGGCAGTTCGTCAACTGAAAAAAGATTCCCCAAAATTAATCTTAGACATCGCCACGGGAACAGGGGATTTTGCCCTTGAAGCATTGGCGTTAAACCCTGACAAGATCATCGGAGTGGATATTTCGGAGGGAATGCTTTCCGAAGGGCGCAAAAAAATGGTCAAGCGAGGCCTTCAAGATAAAATTGAAATGCTGTTGGGCGAC
>JBANGF010000281.1:0-12536 GCA_037975655.1 Bacteroidota bacterium
AGGTCAGCATCAAAACGAATGATGTTGAACTTGTTCAGTTCCTTTTGTACTGCTGGCTCCAGGTAAGGGCTCAAATCTTTAGCGGAGATCACCGAATTTTTTAAATCCAAGCGAAGGAAGGTGCTATCAAGTTGGGGGAGACCTTCAATCAAAAAAGAGCCAAAAAGCGCTGTTTTTTCACCCATACGAATCAGAAACTCTTCCGAGCTGAGGTCTGAAATCCTGCCTTTCACCTTGCCGCTTAAACTTAAAACATCTTCGATTGGGGGTAGTGAAGGTGCAAATCGGCGAATGTCAGACAGGTCAACCACGGTTTCGTCGAAGGTGGCGGTAAGCAGGACTTGATTGACAAAATCGCCATAGCCTTTGGGTCCCTTAGGCTCTAAAAGCAAGTAGTTTTGAATTCGGCTTTTGTCCGTTTGTAGGTCCAGATCTTTCAGCTCCAAGGCCTCAGGACTGTAGGTGAAAATGGTTTTAAATTGCTTCACCTGCAATCCTGTGTAGCGCTCATTACCACTTAGATTGCGAAGATCTAAGCCCAAATTTGGTCCTTCCAATCGAAAATTGGAGGCATTGGCAGTCAGCTCGTTCCATTCCATTCGGGAATAATCCCAACCTTCGGTGATGGGCTTGGTCTGTAAGTTCGAGTAGGCAAAGGTGGTTTGCCGGAGTTCAAGTTCATTGATGAAGAAGCGTGCGGTCGGCTTTTCGGTCGGCACACTACCAAAGGCCTGACCCAAGGCAGTGATCCATTGGTTGATGTTCAAACTAGAATCCCCTTTGTGATTGATTAGGTGAATGCGTGCTTTTTCTACTCGAATATGATCCAGAAGTGGATCTCCAGGTGGGAGGAGGGAAGAAATGGAAAAGTCTGCATAGAGTTCCTCTGCTCCAATCATCAGACTGTCTTGCTGGTCGTAAATCGCTACATTTTCCAAACGCAGCGCATCCCACCAACTCAATCGAATGGTGCCTATTTCAGTGCGAAACTTGGTTTTTTCACTAAGCGAATTTGTGACTTTGTCGACAAGCCAGTTTTGAACAGAGGAGAGTTGGATGACTAGGCCGAGTGCTAAAAAAAGGAGTAGAATAGAAAAGACAGACCAACTCACTACTCGGAAAGCTTTGTGTAAAAAATCCGTAACTTTGGCCTTATTTTCCAATGGGTACAACCGATATTTCTATACTTGCTATTGAGTCCTCTTGTGACGAGACTTCTGCCTCCATTATAGTCAATGGCAAAGTACTCAATAATATTGTGGCTACACAATCCGTACACGAAAAATATGGGGGTGTGGTTCCAGAATTAGCTTCCCGAGCGCATCAGGAAAATCTTATTCCAGTGGTGCATGAGGCACTTTCTGGTGCTGGAATTTCCAAGAAGGAGCTCAGCGCCATCGCCGTGACTCGAGGTCCTGGACTGATGGGATCCCTGCTGGTTGGAGTAAGTTTTGCCAAGGCCTTTGCCAAAACCTTGAACCTACCCCTGATTGATGTCAACCACATGCAGGCGCACGTTTTGGCTCATTTTATTGAAGATCCCCGTCCCAACTTTCCATTTATTTGTTTGACTGTCAGTGGAGGCCATACCCAATTGGTGTGGGTTCGAGACCATCTGGACATGGAAGTGATCGGCGAAACCCAGGACGATGCCGTGGGAGAGGCTTTTGACAAGACGGCTAAACTTCTGGGGCTTCCGTATCCTGGAGGACCTTTGCTCGACCGTTATGCGAAGCAAGGCAATCCCAAGGCTTTTTCCTTTCCCATCACGCGCATGCCAGGGCTCAACTATTCGTTTTCAGGGATCAAAACGGCCGTACTTTACTTTTTGAGGGATCGATTGGAAGAGAATCCCAATTTCATCACCGAAAACCTACCTGATTTATGCGCCAGTATTCAGCATGCGTTGGTGGAAATGTTGCTCATCAAGTTGAAGGAAGCTATGAAGCAAGTGGGGGTGACCGAGGTAGCAATTGCCGGTGGGGTGTCTGCCAATTCAGGATTACGAAGTGCCTTGGCTGCCTTGGCACAGCGCAAGGGATGGAAATTGTATGTACCCGAGTTTGAGTATTGCACCGATAATGCAGGCATGATTGCGATGGCCGCACATTACAAGTATCTTCGAAAAGATTTTGTCGGATACGACCTGGTTCCACTGGCCAAACTAAAATTGTAACATGTCTACCAAGTCCAATCGATTTGAAAAGGTCGTCAACATTCGAAATAAGAAGGCAAGCTTCGAGTTTGAATTCATTGATACCTACGTGGCCGGCTTGGTGCTTAAGGGAACCGAGATCAAGTCCATCCGTGAAGGCAAGGTATCCTTAACCGAGGCCTTCTGTGTTTTTTTTGATGACGAACTCTTCGTTCGACAGCTACACATTTCTCCCTACAGCATGGCGAGCAGTTACAACCATGAGGCAGTGCGGGATCGCAAGCTGCTCCTTCAGAAAAAAGAGTTGGCCAAACTCCAAACTAAGTCCGCTGAAAAGGGACTTGCAATTATTCCTGTTCGTATATTTATCAATGATCGAGGTAAAGCAAAATTGGAAATTGCTTTGGCTCGAGGAAAGAAAAATCACGATAAGCGACAAGACCTGAAGGAAAAAGATGCGAAAAGGGAGCTCCAAAGAATGGCCTTTGACTGATGCCTATGGCATTGTGAGGCAGACTGTGCTGCCTGTTTACCTTCGACCTAAAACTGACTCTGCTTTAGTTACCCAACTTCTTTTTGGAGAGTGTTATTTGATTACGGGCCTTACCCCCGACCGTGACTGGTTTAAGGTGTACCACGAAGATACCCAGACGGGGGGTTGGGTATGGGCCAAGTCCATCAAGGAGATTACAGCGGAAGCCTACGACAATTTTCTCAACCAAGATTTTCAGATTGTCACCAGCCCCATCGCGGCAATCGAGTACCAGGGAACACACTTGTACTTGCTGCCAGGAAGCAGACTCCATTTTTCAGAAAAAGAACTATTCAACTGGCAGGATCATTTGGGATTCACAGGCAACTATAGACCGCATGCACTTCGGGCTGGTAGGGAGGAGTTGCTGGAATTAGCCTTACGCTTTTTGCATGCCCCTTTTCAAGCTGGAGGGCGCAGTATTTTTGGTATGGATGCACTCCATGTATTTCCTTTGATTTTTGCCTTGGGTGGCTATGCTTGGCCTACAGGGAAGCTGCCAGGTCACCCCATTGCGCCCGAGGAGGTGGCGCCTGGGGATATTTTAGTCGGTAGAGATCTAGCTCAGGATCAAACCTACTTTGCCTTGTATCTTGGAGCCGAACAAGTTTTTTGGATGGATCACCGCATGCAATCCGGGGATTTGGATGATTGGGAAGAATTTTTGAGTGAAAATACTCACACAGAGGTGGAGGTTAGCATGCACACTTTGTTTGGTTGAGAGATGGAAAAGCGAGTATTGGTATTGAACTTGGATCATTATCCGATTGCTGTAGTGTCGGTACAGAAGGCCATGGTCTTGTTGCTTCTGGAAAAAGCCCAACTACTTTCGGCCTATGAACTACTTGAAATCCGGACGATTAGCCGAACTTTTGCCTACCCTGCAGTGATTCGCCTGGCCCATTACAAGCACATTCCTTACAAGGGGGTGCTGCTCAATCGGGCCAACTTGTTTCGTCGAGACCGTGGAGAATGCCAGTATTGTGGGAGCACGAGACAACTGACGATCGATCACGTCATTCCTAGATCCAAGGGAGGCAAAACTTCCTGGACTAATTTGGTAACTGCCTGCAATCGCTGCAACGTACTTAAGGGTGACAAGACTCCGGAGCAAGTGGGGATGCAACTGCGCACCCCGCCATTTGTGCCTACGCTATCCTATTTTTTGGCCTCCTACGCCGAGCGCCAAGCCCAGGAATGGCTGCCCTACTTGGAGACTGCTGTAGCACAACTGCAGAAAAAATAAGGCGAAAAGAACCCCTTACTTCTCAAATTCCACAATATATTCAGAAAAGTAGCGTCCCAGGTCGGAGTACTTGAAGAAGAGTCGTGCCCGCTTGCCCAGTTTGAGGCTGGTGTTTTTAGCTGCAATATCTTCAGGAGTGTTGAGTGGCTGCAAGGAAGGGTACCAGAGCACATGCCCCGGTTTTTGAACCAGGATTTGAGGGGTAGACCAGGCTTGGGAATTGTTGCCTTCCCCCAAATCTCGGTGTGGATTAAAGGAGATGTACAGTTTGTCGCCAATCCATCGAGGACCTTCCACATGCCCCATCAGCATGACCCAGCATTCGAGGTAGGTATTCCAGCTCACGGATGGCCCCCAGTGGAAGCCTCCTGCTCCGGAAGAGGCAGGACCTCCGCCTTTTTCTTTGGGAATTTGTAGGGTGGAGATGGGCTTGCCAAATTCATTCCAAGAGGCATTAAATCCGGTCCCATCCCATCGCTTGGCCTTTCCTTGCGGCTGATCCAAATCCGAAATCTTGACCCGGGCCACGCTGATGCACTGTCCCGACTGTTCGATAGCTGGGTCGTAGGTAGCTGGATCATAGGTGCCCGGGTAGCCATATTCCCCATAGAATAAGTACACATAATCCCCTACTGCTACTGCACTCGGGTCGCCCACGCCTCCGGCAAAAGTTTTGGAACTGTTGTGCGGATTGAGAATCATGCGGGATTGCTGGTCTTCCAAGAGCAGTCCTTTGTTGTCCCAGTTCCAACCTCCATCCGTGGACTTCATCACGCCAATTCGCGGTACGGCTGCGGGAGTGATGCGGTCGGTGAGCCCCAGAGGCCAATTTTTGTCCAAGTAGCCTTCCCCAGTTTTGGGGTCATAGGGGAGGGTTTCTGGGTAATTTTCGTTGTGGTAAATGGCGTAAAGCGTTTTGCCAGATGGATCCCGCTCGTCCTGGTAGACCGTCTCAAACCAAACGGCCCCATGCAAACCCGGCTGGCCGATGGGTGCATTTTTGGGAAGGGTAGGCGCAATGTAGTCGGTGGCTGGGGTAATGAATACCGCATCGGCATGGGGACCCGAAGCAAACTTCAAGTCTCTGGCGTAGCCCCAGACTGGATCTTCTCCATACTTGCCCGGAAAAATGCGTAACGTATCGCCGATCCAAGCTTCGGCCATGTTGCAATCCACAAAATTATTGAAGGGGAAGGTGTCCGTGGGGATAAGTGTAAAGCGGGGAAGTGGAGGAGTACTCAAATTTACTTCCTCTTGGCTGCTCGGTTTGCAGGCGAAAAGCGATGCCAGCACTAGAAAAAAAATAGGGATCTCTGAAAAATATTTTTTAAGGGCCATACTTGCGTGTAGATTTGAAGAAGAAATATACATCCAAAACAGAATTGTCGATTTGCTTTATGAATTTTTCCCCTCTAAAAACTTGCCTATTGCCCCGAATACTACAGGCGTCCCTAGTTCTATTGCTGCTTGCTGCTTCCCCACTTTATGCTCAGGTGCTGCAGTCACCCGATCAGCAGGTAAACCTTCGCTTTTTCCTTGGACCCAAGGGGGAGCCTATCTATACCCTTGACCGAAAGGGGCAAGCAGTGATTCAACCGAGTAGCTTGGGTTTTGATTTGAAAAATGATGAAGTCAACCTGCTTGATGGTTTTGTCATCACCGACAGTACGCGCACCTCGCTGGATGAGACCTGGGCACCAGTTTGGGGAGAGGAGTCGCAAATACGAAATCATTACAACGAGTTGCTCATTGGTTTGACACAAAAGAGCACTGGTCGCAAAATCAACATTCGCTTCCGTGCCTTCAATGAAGGCGTTGGCTTTCGCTATGAGTTTCCTTCCCAGGACAAGCTAGGCTACTTTGTCATTCAGGAGGAAAAAACTCAGTTTGCGATGACCGGTGACCACACCGCTTTTTGGATTCCGGGAGATTACGACACCCAGGAGTACGACTACGTGGAATCCAAGTTGTCCGAGATCCGTGGCAAGATGAAGGAGGCCATCACCCCAAATGCCTCGCAAACCCCTTTTTCAGATACCGGTGTGCAGACGGCTCTGATGCTTAAGACTGCAGATGGATTGTACATCAACTTGCATGAGGCGGCCTTGATTGACTATCCGGCCCTTCACTTGGAGTTGGATGATCGGCAATTTGTCTTCTCGGCACACCTGACCCCCGATGCACAAGGCGATAAAGGGTACTTGTATACACCCGCGCAAAGCCCTTGGCGAACCATCATTGTGAGCGATAAGGCAGCAGATGTGCTCGCTTCTCGAATCACGTATAACTTGAATGAGCCTTCGAAGATCGAAGACACTTCTTGGATCAAGCCCATGAAGTATGTAGGAGTCTGGTGGGAGATGATCACAGGTAAAAGTTCTTGGTCTTACACGAATGATTTTAAAGCAGTCAAACTGGGCCTTACCGATTACAGCAAGGCCAAGCCGAATGGTACACACGGGGCGACTACGGCCAACGTGAAGAAGTACATTGATTTTGCCGCAAAGCATGGCTTTGATGGGGTATTGGTGGAAGGATGGAATGTGGGCTGGGAGGATTGGTTTGGGAATTCCAAAGACTATGTATTTGACTTTTTGACCCCATACCCGGATTTTGATCTGCCTGGAATCAGTGCTTATGCCAAGGAAAAAGGAGTGCAAATGATCATGCATCACGAGACCTCCTCCTCCGCACGCAACTACGAGCGCCACATGGATCAGGCTTACCAGCTTATGAATCAATACGGGTATCCAGCAGTGAAAA
This sequence comes from Bacteroidota bacterium, assembly GCA_037975655.1. GTDB lineage: Bacteria > Bacteroidota > Bacteroidia > Cytophagales > Cyclobacteriaceae > Algoriphagus. The sequence goes on from JBANGF010000281.1 coordinate 6,697, forward strand.
GCGGCTATGTGGGGGATATCCTTCCTCGCGGAGAATACCACTACAGCCAATGGCTGGTCAATCACTACCAGTATGCTTTGGAAAAGGCTGCCCAATACAAGCTGATGGTCAATGCACACGAGGCGGTTCGTCCTACGGGAATTGCCCGTACTTGGCCCAACCTAATTGCCAACGAATCCGCGCGAGGTACCGAGTACCAGGCATTTGGAGGAAGCAAGGCCAATCATGTGACTATTTTGCCCTTTACCCGGCAGTTGGGTGGTCCGATGGATTACACGCCTGGGGTATTTGAAATGGATGTACACAACGGTTCCCATGTCAACAGTACCTTGGCCAACCAGCTTGCATTGTATGTGACTTTGTATTCGCCTTTGCAGATGGCCGCTGACTTTCCAGAAAACTACGATCGCTTTCCAGATGCCTTCCAATTTATCAAGGATGTAGCCCTGGATTGGGAGAAAAGTGTGTACCTAGAGGCAGAGCCAGGCTATTACGTAACCATCGCTAGAAAAGCAAAGGACACGGGTCACTGGTTTGTAGGCAGTGTGAATGGTTTTGAAGGCCGTACGGGTGCTGTGAAGTTTGACTTCTTGGAGCCAGGTAAAACTTACCTAGCCGAACTCTATGCAGATCGTCCTGAGGCGCATTTCAAAACCAATCCCCAGGCCTACCAAATCAGCAAGGTAGCGGTAGATTCCAAATCTGTCCTGCGGCAGTTCTCTGCTCCAGGTGGAGGTTATGCGATCCGCATTCGGGAGGCAAGCAAAGAGGAATTGAAGGGGATCAAGAAATTGAAGTAAGGGATATCGGCCTTCCTAGATAAAGGGAGGCCGATGTTTTTTCTAGAAGGCAGGTGTGCTCACCTTGGTGAGGAAAATTTTTGCTTCACCTTAGCCAGCAGTTGCTTTTCACTCATTTTGTCTGCATCCACTACCTCAATCTTTAATTTGTCATAGTGTTTGTTTTCCCTCAGGTGGTGAAAAAAATGGGTTTTGGTCACGCCTGGACCCATCAAAAGTAGCTCCTCCTTGTTGAGTAATTTTTTTTCCAATTCATGGAAATAGACTTTGAGTTGATTTTGGTAGATGTTGTTCTTTTTTTTCTCGTGGTTGCTTGCCGGGCCAGGGGATGGTCCCAAGCGAGTGGTATCACTTCCTTCTCCATCAATTCTAGGCCTGTTTACAATACCTGAGGGCAGGTCTTCAAGAAATACCCCTGCTTCATCGGCGTAACCTAGGAAGAGGGCATGGCTTTGGTCCATCCAAAGTCCAATTCTTTTAAAGGCGTTTGATTCCATGTGTACCTTGGTTTAGTTGAAAGACCTGGATCCAAATTCGGATCGTTTTGTTCCAAGTGTTTCAGTTAAGGTAGTTGGTTTACAGGGAGATAAACTATGATTTAAGTCATCTTGCTAATTATTGGTAGGAAAAGCATTAACGCCAGGGGAAGGCTGAAAAAACAATCTCTTGATAGTTGTCCCGCTCATAGAGGATACCCAACGTATCTCCGTCCAGTAGCACCAAATCCGAGTATGCCGTCCAGGAGTTTTTAGTTGAATCCGAGGTGGAGTCGACGGGAATGGAGCGGTTCCAAGTTCGACCCTCGTCCCAAGAGAGTTTTACAGTCAGGTGATTTCGGTCTTTGGAATCTGCAGCATTCGAATGAGCAAGAAGCATTTTTCCATTTTCTGTACCCAAAGCCAACAAAGATCCTTGGCAGACTGGGTCGGGGAGTTGGGCTTCAAAATATTCCTCTTCCCAGCTGACTCCCCCATCCGAGGAGTAGGCTAGGATGCGTTGCCGAACGGTACCCTCCTGATTGCGTACACTCATCAGCAGGCGGTCTTGGCTGAGGGGGGCGGCAGTGGACTCATTGGAGCCCGGAAAGGTGAGGGATTCGGAAAGTCGGTAGCTTTTGCCATGATCGTCGCTGTAAAATCCATGGGCGCGGTATTCGCGAAAACGTTCTTGGGGATCTCCTACCGAATGGTTGGCAGCAACATAAAGGCGCCCTTTGTAGCGTCCCTCGGAAATTTGGAGTGCATGCCCTGGCGTATTCGCATAGTGTCTCCAATCTGCTGGGTCGTTGTAGGATGGGTTTGCTGCAGGATGCTTGGGCCGATGTACTTGGGACGTGATGTTTTCAGGATTACCCCAGGTGGCGCCTAGGTCGTAGGATTTGATTACCCAAATCTCGCGGATGCCTTGATTGAGGCGTACCTGGTACTCATGATTGTTGCCCGTATTGTAAAATAGATAGACCACCCCCTGGGGATGTGCTGGGTCGAGGAGGTCTACCACTGGAGCAGGGTTTCCCGCCTGCAGACTATCGTAATCCACCAGAGTTTGTAAGGTAGACCAGGTCAGGCCACGGTCACTGCTGCGTTTGAGGACGAGGTTGATGTCTCCAAAATCCGCACTTCCCTTTACACGACCTTCTGCAAAGGCCAAAAGATCCCCCTTGGGAACTTGGATGATGGCGGGAATGCGGTAGGTGGCATGTCCTTCCTTTCCGCTGGTGAATACCGGGATTTTTTCCTGGGCTTGGAGCGAGAAGTGGAGAAAAAGGAGTAGGGAGAACAAAAAACGTGAAAGCATAGCCTGGGATTTGCAGATAAACTACGTCTTAAATCAAGGAAAAGCAATTTTGTAGCATCGAAAAATTAAACAGTTTATTAGGCAGTTCAGCTTCTTTAGGTAGGTTTTGGTCCTTTGCTACGTCATTTTTTCAACAGTGTAAGCGTGGGTTGTCCTGGCTATAAAAATATTAATTAGAAAAAGTCTAAATAAAAATTGACTCGAAACACTTGCCGCCTTATGTTTGTATTGCTATTTGTAATAAGTCTAAATAAATAGATGAAAGCCTTCCGCGATACGCTGTTTTTCCTTTCCTTTTTGCTCACCACGGCTACGGCCTTTGCGCAGAAAAATGTCCTTTTAGGAACCATTCTGGATGAAAAAAAGCAGCCCTTAGCGGGTGTATCCGTGTACTTGCAGGGTACTGTTCGTGGTGTTCAATCGGATCAAGAAGGTACTTACATTATTAAGGATATTCCTGCTGGCGACTACCAATTGGTGGTGAGTCTGGTAGGATTTCAAACCTATACCCAGGAAATCAAATTAGAAGCGGGTGGTACCCAAGAAATCCATGTCGTACTTCAGGAAGCCACCCTAGAACTCGGGGAATTTAGCATTTCTGCCAGTAGAGGAATCCAAGGGCAGGGTCACCTACCTGAAGTAGCCGATTACCGGATCAATGCGGGAAAGAAAAACGAGGTGATCCGAATCGGAGAGTTGAATGCCAACCTGGCCATGAACAACAGCCGGCAAATCTTTGCCAAGACCCCAGGAATCAGCATCTGGGAAAATGACGGTTCGGGCGTACAATTGGGCGTAGCCAGTCGAGGACTCAATCCCAACCGCTCTTGGGAGTTTAATGTGCGCATGAATGGCTACGACATCACTCCAGACCCCATGGGTTACCCAGAAGCCTACTTTACCCCTCCCATGGAGGTAGTCGAGCAAATCGAAATCGTGCGGGGTGCTTCTTCCCTGCAGTACGGATCGCAGTTTGGGGGCTTGATGAACTTTGTATTGCGCAAGCCTGACCCCTCCACCCGCTTTACAGCAGAGACCGTGAATACGGTAGGAAGCAATGGGCTATTGAGTTCCTTCAACTACCTAGGAGGTACCGAAGGTAAGTGGAGTTACACGGCCTATTTCCAGCGACGTGAAGGCCAGGGATGGCGAGAAAATGGTGCTTTTGAGACCAATCATGCCCATCTAGAAGTGAATTATGCGGCAAGCAACCGCCTCAAATTGGGCGTGGAGATGACATCCATGACTGCAAATACCCAGCAGCCTGGAGGATTGACCGATGCACAGTTTGCCACCGATGCACAACAAAGTACCCGAGCCAGAAACTGGTTTAGCACCCCTTGGTACATCCCGGCAGTTACTGCCGAATACCTGATCTCCCCCAAGACCAAACTCAGCTGGAAAGCCTTTGGGACCTTTGCCGAGCGAAACAGCGTGGGCTTTATGCGTCCCATCAACACGGAAGATGACCTAGGCAACCGTCAGGTGGACCGAGATTATTACACCACCTATGGATCAGAGGTTCGATTCAGTTCATCCTACAACTTGTTTGGGAAAGAGCAGTCGCTCGTAGGTGGACTTCGCTACTTCAATGGGCATATCGACCGCAAGCAGCTTGGGGTTGGTACTAGCCGAGCTGACCTGGACTTCAGCGTGGCAGCAGGTCCTTTTGCACGAAACCTGGACTTTTCGAATACCAACCTGGCGGCTTTTGTGGAGCAAGTCTTTCACTTCTCTGATCGCTTCTTAATGACTGCTGGTGTTCGCTTGGAGCAAATTCAATCCACCATGCAAGGGCAGTTGAACCGAGTGAATGGGGTGCCGCAATTCTTGGAACCCATCACGCGAAGCCGCTCCTTCGCTATTTTTGGAGCAGGTGCAGAATACCATATCACCAAGAATTCGGAATTCTACGCCAACCTGTCTCAGGCTTACCGTCCTGTGTTGATTTCAGACCTGACTCCACCTGCTACAACGGATATCATTGATCCCAATTTGACCGATTCCAAAGGCTATAATTTTGACCTAGGGTATCGAGGCAGTTGGAGCCAAGCACTGCAGTTTGACTTGAGTTACTTCCACCTGCACTACGCAGATCGAATTGGTAGCCTTGCTCAGCTAGATCCCAATGGCCGCATCACCCAGTTCCGTACCAATTTGGGTACCTCCATCAGTCGAGGATTTGAAGGCTATGTGGAAGTAGATCCCATCACGGCACTTTTTGAAAGTTCGCGCGTAGGTTATGTACACCTTTTTGCTTCCCTAGCCTTTGTGGATGCAACCTACGGGGATTTTGAAGTGAGCTCAGTGAGCAATGGGCAGATTCAAAAGCGCAACCTGAAGGGCAATCAAGTGGAGAATGCACCACGCAAGATCAACCGCTTGGGTGCCACTTACAACATCTCTAAATTTTCCATGACCTGGCAGCTGAGTGACATCGGAGAGGCCTTTGCGGATGCTTCGAATACCGTAGCTCCTAATGCTGCTGCTACGGTGGGATTGATTCCTGCCTACCGAGTGCAGGACCTTTCGGCCAGTTGGAATTTCTGGAAGCAGCATTCCATCAAGGCAGGGGTAAATAACTTGACCGATGTACGCTACTTTACCCGTCGTGCGGGCGGCTATCCGGGTCCAGGCATTATGCCAGCCGATGGACGTACCTTTTACCTGACTGCCGCGCTAAAGTTTTAATGAGGTCCTTCCACCCAATCGATCTGCGTAATTTTTCCTTTAAGATCAGCGTAAAAAAAAGTAGGTCGTCCGCCGCGGCGGACTTTTTAAAAAAAAAGTTAAGCGCGCAAAGACGCCAAGGCGCAAAGGAATAGTTTCGATTCCCCTTTGCGGCTTTGCGTCCTGTCTGCCGACCGGCAGGCTTTGCGCGCAAAAAAGTTATTCTTCCTCTGCAGCGGACGTAAACTTTTATACTTTCGGATTTTTAGTTCTTTTTTTGTAGGTTGAGGGTATTCCAAGGACGTAATCAATCCTTCGGGAGCTTCGATTCAAGACTTCAGGCACCTATGAAAATTTTTCCTATCCTCATCCTCACCCTTTTCATCCTCAGCAGTTCGGCTTGGGCGCAGTCAAACCAAGCCCCCAACACCAAGAGGCCCAACATCGTCTTTATCATGTCCGATGACCATGCCTACCAAGCCATCTCGGCTTACAGCAATCGACTCATCGAGACCCCCAACATCGATCGCATTGCCAAGATGGGCATGCGCTTTACCAATGCCACGGTGACCA
>JBANGF010000298.1:0-2748 GCA_037975655.1 Bacteroidota bacterium
TCCCGGTGCGATAGCCCACCTCTTTTAATTTTTTGGGAAGCAAAACGGTCGATGAGGGGATGGGCCGTTGCCCTTCCAAGGTTGAATCCAGCAGGGTGGCTCGGTAATTCCACACATCCCCGCGCTCGCTCCACTCATCATTTCCTCTGATGTAGGCATGGCCAGCGTGGGTGCCGGTCAGCAACATGTACCGGGCTGGCGCGCAAACGGGCGCACCTGAGTAGTGCTGGGTAAAAATCATTCCACTCTTAGCCAACGCATCAATATTTGGGGTTTCAATTTTTTGTTGCCCATATACCCCGAGTTCTCCATAGCCTAGGTCATCTGCAAGAATGTAAATGATGTTTGGGCGCTCCTTTGGGGCAATTCCATCTCCTTGAGCAAGTGCAGCGAATGCAAATCCCGTAAAAATTAGACAACTTAAGATTCTTTTTTTCATGGCTGTTTCTCAGTATGCCCACCCTAAATTGGAGGGGGTTAACTCTATTTTTTTTGTGGCATTCTAGCCCCGGTTTCCAGCCACCAGGCTTGGAGGGATGATTTGAGTTTTGCAACCAGATCTGGTAGTTGATCGGCGAGATTGGTCGTCTCATAGGGATCATTTGCCAAGGAAAAGAGTTCATCCGGCTGCATACCAAAGTAATGGATCAACTTGTACTCCCCTGAGCGAATGATGGAGTAGGGAACTACATCGGGTCCCCTGTAGTGGGGAAAATGCCAAAACAAGTCCCGTGATTCTAGCGTATTCCCTGCCAATACCCCCACCAAACTTTGGCCATCCAGACCTTGTTCTTGCGGATTTAATCCCAGGTAGTCCAAAATCGTGGGAGTCCAATCCAGTGTCACAATGGGAAGCTCAGTCCGCTTCCCTGCCGCTACCTTTCCAGGCCATTTCACGACCGTGGGTACCCGAATTCCCCCTTCGTAGGGATACCCTTTTTGGGAGCGTAAGGGTGAGTTATTCGTGATAGGATTTGTGGGATTCCCCATCAAGCCTCCATTGTCAGAGGTGAAAATCACTAAGGTCTTTTCGGTCAACTTCAAGCGGTCCAAGGCAGCAAGCACCTTGCCCACATTTTGATCTAAATTTTCAACCATCGCCGCATACACAGGGTTTTTTTGTTGACCCCCAGGTTTTTGCTTGTATTTTTCGACTAGCACTTGCGGAGCCATAAGTGGCGTATGTACGGCATAAGGAGCCCAATGGATGAAAAATTTTTGGACATGATTTTGGAGAAAATTGACAATCTCATCGCCCTCTCGGTCCGTTAAAAATTCACCGGAATCCCTAGGCGTAACCCGATCAAAGGCATAAAAAGGCGTGGGGGTAGCAGGCTCGTAAGGATCAAAGTAGCTAGGGGGTTGACCCAGGTCATTGCCTCCAAAGTTGCGATCAAATCCTTGCTTCTCAGGATAGTTTTCCTCTCCACCTAGATGCCATTTTCCCACGTGGAAGGTGGTATATCCCTGTGTTTTCATGCGCTCGGCTAGGGTAAGCTCTTCCAAAGGTAGAAATCCTTGATTTTTTGGGGTGCGCAGGGGTTGATCAGGATTTTCCGCATATTCACCTGGCAAACCCGTGGTTCCTACACCTTGAAATCGCGCATAGATCCAATCGGTAATTCCCATTCGGGCTGGGTACTTGCCGGTCATCAGGGCTGCTCGGGAGGGGGAGCATATGGCTGCAGCGGCATAGGACTGTCTAAAAAGCATTCCCTCGGCGGCCAGGCGATCTATAAATGGGGTTTCGTAAAAATCACTTCCTAAAACCCCAATGTCCGCCCAGCCCAAATCATCTACATGGATCAACAGGACATTGAATTCTTCCTTGGTCTGTCCCATGGATCCCCAATAAACACAGATTGAAAGTAGAAAAATAAGGCTGTACTTTTTCATCAAATTGGAAAGAATTGATGCTTACTAAACTCTTGGAATTGGGACAAGAAGACCGAAATTGAATTTTATGACCATTCAAATTATCAAATTGAGGCCTCATTCCCAAATAAAGTTAGGACACTGGCAAGTTAACCCTCTAGCCCCTTTCCTAAATCTTGCTTCGTGGACTATTCAGGTGGTCAGCAGCAACCAAGGAATCGGGATTGAAGCTACTTTGAAGGCGCTAAGGAAGGTAACCTTCAACTTTGGTCGAAAAAACAGCTTTTTACTCCCCCGATTTCTTGCTAACTTTTACTTCCTAGAGCCCCCAGCCATGAAAAATCTATTTCTCTTCCCCTTTTCTTTTCTTCATCAATGATAGCCCCATGCTAACACGATCCACACTTTCAATCCTATTTGCGGCAGCAGCATTTCCTGCAATGGCACAATCCGGGATCACCAAATTGAATCCAGTGAATTTTTCGCAGGTGACCATCACTGATGATTTTTGGAAACCAAAACTTGAAAAAATTGCATCTGCAGCTGTTCCAGTTATGATTTATCAAACTGAAATAGCTACCGGCCGCATCCGGAATTATGAAAAAGTGGCTCGCCACCAAAACGAAAAGCACGAAGGGATTTATTACGATGACAGTGATGTGTACAAAGCCCTGGAGGCAATTGCCTATTCACTGAAAAACCATTCGGATAAAGCTATGGAACAAAAAGCGGACGAATGGATTGATAAAATTGCAGCCGCACAAGAGGCAGATGGATACATCAATTCTTTTTATTCGCTTACCGGACTTGAAAATCGCTGGACCGATATGGAGAAGCATGAAGATTACTGCGCCGGGCATTTGATGGAAGCTG
>JBANGF010000306.1:0-4892 GCA_037975655.1 Bacteroidota bacterium
TTCGGAAGAAACAGGCCAAATCTCTATGGCAAAAAATGGCAAGGTTTTGCACAACCTCTCTTTCCAAGAAGTTCGCGAAATCATCAACGATTACCTCAACAACGAGGACTTGTACGATCGATTTGAAAATCTATCCGAACATGATTTTGCGAAGAAAAAAAGCTTAACTCCTAAAGCCGGATAATAAAAAAAGGGATGAAAATTCATCCCTTTTTTTATTATTTAATCACTCCAAGTTCTTTTCCCACCGCAATGAAAGCATCTATTGCTTGGTCCAAATGCTCCTGTTGGTGACCAGCCGAAATTTGAACTCGAATTCGCGCTTGCCCTTTGGGAACTACAGGATAGTAAAATCCAATCACATAAATCCCTCGCTCCAATAATTTCTCAGCCATTTTCTGAGATAGAACTGCATCATAGAGCATAATTGGGACAATGGCATGCTCTCCAGGCTTAATATCAAAGCCTGCAGCCTGCATTTTTTCGCGGAAATAGCGGGTATTCTTTTCTAACCTATCTCTAAGTTCTGTAGTCTCTGAAAGAAGCTCCAACACTGCCAAGGATGCCCCTGTGATGGATGGGGCAAGCGTATTTGAAAATAAATACGGTCTAGATCGCTGTCGAAGTAACTCTATAATTTCTTTTCTACCGGAAGTAAATCCGCCAGAAGCTCCACCCAAGGCTTTGCCAAGGGTGCCCGTAATCACATCCACCTTTCCCATCACGCCTCGATATTCATGCACTCCCCGACCTGTTTTCCCCATAAATCCCGTAGAATGACATTCATCCGTCATCACCAAGGCTTGGTACTTTTCGGCCAAGGCCACGATTTTATCCAATTGCGCGATGGTGCCGTCCATAGAGAAGACCCCGTCTGTAACTATGATTTTTTGCTGAGCACCAGCCGCCACGGCATCTTGAAGTTGCTTCTCTAGATCTTCCATGTTGTTGTGCTCGTAGCGATAGCGCATGGCCTTACAGAGTCGCACCCCATCAATGATGGAGGCATGATTCAATGCATCTGAAATGATGGCGTCCTCCGCACCAAAAAGAGGCTCGAATACTCCTCCATTGGCGTCAAAAGCAGCTGCATACAAAATAGTGTCTTCTGTACCCAAAAACTCTGATAACTTCCGCTCTAATTCTTTATGAATGTCCTGCGTGCCACAAATAAATCGGACGGATGACATTCCAAAACCATGAGAGTCGATGGCATCCTTTGCTGCTTGAATTACGCGAGGATGCGATGAAAGCCCTAGGTAGTTATTTGCACAAAAATTCAGCACCTGCTTCCCTCCCGCAATGGTGATTTCGGCAGCCTGAGGAGAGGTAATGATGCGCTCTCTTTTAAACAAACCGGCTTCTTCGATGGATTGCAATTCTTGTTCTAATTTGGGTTTAAACTGCTCGTACATGGTTTTTTGATTAGGAATTGAACTTGGCAAAATTTCAAGTTCCGCTGATCAAAAATCCGCTTGGAACAGGTGAATTTTATTATTTTTGCACAAGTGAACCCAAATATAAAACAAAAACCCTCACCAAAAATAAGGGTCTTGTGAAACACCACCCTATGGATAAAATCCTTATTATTGGAGCAGCTGGGCAACTTGGCTCAGAATTAACCCGAGCTTTAGCAGATCAATTTGGCAGTGACCAAGTCATAGCAACTGACCTCAGACCCACCGCTAGCACACTTTTTCCTTACTGCAGATTTGAAGTATTGGACGTGATGAACAAGGAATCCTTGGGAGCTTTGGTGAAAAAGGAGCGGGTCACTCAAATCTACCACCTCGCAGCAGTGCTATCTGCCACAGGTGAAAAAAATCCACAGTTTGCTTGGCAGCTCAACATGGACAGTCTACTCCATGTATTGGAACTCGCCAAAGAATGTGAACTGGATAAAATCTATTGGCCTTCTTCCATTGCTGTTTTTGGCCCTAGCACCCCAAAAGTTAACACTCCGCAGTTTTGTGAAAAAGATCCAAACACGGTCTATGGAATCAGCAAACTTGCTGGTGAGGGTTGGTGCAACTACTACTTCGAAAAATATGGGGTAGATGTACGAAGCCTTCGGTATCCGGGATTAATTGGTTACAAATCACTTCCTGGTGGGGGTACCACCGACTACGCAGTGGATATTTACCATAAGGCGATTTCAAAGCAGCCCTTTACTTGTTTCTTGAGCGAAGACACCTACCTCCCAATGATGTACATGCCGGATGCCATCAAGGCTACCTTGGATTTGATGAATGCTCCAAAAGAAGCGGTCAAAATCCGCTCTAGCTACAACCTAGCAGGGATGAGTTTTTCTCCGAAAGAGATTTTTGCAAGCATCAAAAAAGAGGTGTCTAACTTTGAAATCAACTACCAAGTGGATTTCCGTCAATCCATTGCGGACTCGTGGCCAGATAGCATTGACGACAGCAGAGCCAGAGCCGACTGGGGCTGGAAGCCTTCCTATGACCTAGACAGCATGAGTCGCGATATTTTGAAGCACTTGCCTACATTTTTTCCTCCACAATTCTAATTTTTGAGGAAGAATTAAACTGGGATAAAAGAGATTCCTTTACTTCAATTTTGGGGCAATCTGATCAGGCACAAATCCCAAGGTGATACTTCCGTCAGTGTACTCAATCAAGGGTCTTTTGATCATGCTGGGCTGAGCCATTAAAATAGGAAGTGCAGTTGACTCTTGCAGTACCGCCTCTTTCTGTGCATCCTCCAATTTCTTGTAAGTAGTCCCCTGTCGATTGACCAAGGTTTCCAAATTAGTCTTGGAGAGGAAGCTTTTAAGGAGGTCTGCACTAGGGGCCTGCTTTTTGTAATCGATAAATTCGTAAGAAATTCCCTTTTCCTCCAAGAAGGCAAAGGTTTTCTTCATCGTATCGCAATTTTTTATACCGTAAACTTTCACTGCTTTTTCCCTTTTAATGAATTTCTTTCATGCTTTCTTCATGCGCTTGAAGGACCTTACCTATCAGTTCGCCTGTCAAGGCAGTCGATAAAAAGAGGCTTTCAAATTGTGAGGGTGCTAAATAAACGCCTCGCTTCAACATGCTTTGGAAATAGCGACCGAAAAGTTGGGTGTCGGATTTCTTTGCAGATTCAAAATCCGTTACGGATGCTGAAGTAAAGAACAAGGAATACATGCTTCCCAAATGATTGAGGGAGTAGTCTAATCCCAAACTGGCATTGATTTCCTTAATCCCGTTGCAAAGTTCATTCCCTATCGTTTCCAAACGAGCATATACTTCAGGATGGGAATCTAGGTGACGTAAAATTGCCAATCCTGCCGCCATCGCAATGGGATTACCCGAAAGGGTTCCAGCTTGGTAAACAGGTCCTGCTGGGGACACAAAGTCCATGATTTCCTTTTTTCCACCATAGGCGCCTACTGGCATGCCTCCACCAATAATCTTACCTAGGGTCGTCAAATCTGGAATGACTCCGAAGCGTTCTTGCGCACCGCCTTTGGCCAATCGGAATCCCGTCATCACCTCGTCGAAAATCAAAACGATTCCTTCACGGGTACAGATTTCGCGTAGGCCTTTTAGATAGCCCTCTTGGGGTAATGTGAGCCCCATATTTCCAGGAACAGGCTCCAAAATTAAGGCTGCAATTTGACCCTTATTGGCATCTACTAAGGATTCTATTGCTGCTAAATCATTGTAAGGAGCCAAAAGCGTGTCCTTGGCTGTTCCTAAGGTGACACCTGGTGAGTCAGGATGTCCCATGGTAATCGCACCAGAACCCGCAGCGATAAGAAATGAATCCCCATGTCCATGGTAGTGCCCTTCCATCTTGATGAATTTATCTCTTCCGGTGTACCCTCTCGCCACCCGAATCGCAGACATGGTGGCCTCAGTACCCGAATTGACCATACGCACTTTTTCGAGGGAAGGTACCATTCCGACCAATAGTTCCGCCATTTCTACCTCGCGAGCAGTAGGTGCTCCAAAGGAAGTTCCATCCTCCATGGCACGAATCACTGCCTCCCGGACTATCGGAGAATTGTGTCCCAAAAGCATTGGGCCCCAGCTATTGATTAATTCGATGTAAGAATTTCCGTCCTCATCGTATATAAAGGCTCCGTCTGCTTTCTTGATAAAGATGGGTTCACCACCAACTGCACGGAATGCACGTACAGGAGAATTCACTCCTCCAGGAATAAAATTTTTAGCATAGGCAAATAGCCGTTTGCTTTCAGAAATTTGCATGAGTTAATTTAATGGGATCAGTACTCCAGATTCAAGTTTAAAAACAGGAGAATAGCTGTTGTTGTTCACTTTTTGGAAATTAAATCCCCAAGAAAGACGACCCGGCTGGTAGCCCTTCCGATCTAAACTAGGGCGCAGATCAAAGTCATTCGCAAATTCGGCATTGGAATGAATCCAATGCACCAATTCAGCACCTAAAAGTGAATTGGTGGAAGGGAATTGCAAGTGCTTTTCGTAAAACAAATCTTGGAATGCAACTATCTCCTCGGAATGGTATTTGGGGGTGTTGTTAGAAATGAAATAAAAGTTTTCGTATTCAAGCATCTCGTAATTCGAGAAATTAAATCCTAACCAAGAATCCATAACAAGCAATGGAACATTCGTAGAGATACTTTCCATCAAGGAAAAAACAGGCTGGGCAAGTGCTGGATCATCGGAAAGCAAAATTACTTGATCCACAGCAGGTCTATTTCCTCTACGTACTCCTAAATCTTGTAAAAAGGTACTCGCTGATTTTGAATCTACTTTTTGGACTTTGGCCAAGGCAAACCCTCCTTTCTCCAATTGGCTTTGAAGAAGTATTGCCAACTGCTCGTCCCTTGAACTTCCACTGTAGCCAATTGCAACTGTTTTACCCCAGGCTTGGGTTTGCAATGCTTCCACTACCCCATTTGC
>JBANGF010000310.1:0-7680 GCA_037975655.1 Bacteroidota bacterium
ATCATCTTGGCCAGCTTCTGGAAAAAGTACGCATGAGAAGGTTGCTTTATACGACTTTGCGGTTTTTACTAAAAATAGGTTTGCATATCTATTACAAAAAAATCGTGGTGGAAGGACTGGAAAACATCCCCAAAAATCAGCCCCTAATTTTAGTTGCCAACCACCAAAATGCGCTAATTGATCCACTACTGGTCGCTACTCATATTTCGATTCGACCCTATTTTTTGACTCGCGCAGCTGTATTTAAAAATCCGATAGCAGCATATTTATTGAACCTCATTCAAATGCTGCCTGTCTATCGTGTTTTAGATGGTTTTTCCACCATTCCTCAAAACCAACGGACTTTTCAAAAAACAAATCAAGTCCTACAGCAGAAGGGATCCGTTTTGATTTTTGCCGAAGGCAATCACAGCATCGTTCGGAATATACGCCCTCTCAGTAAAGGATTCACTCGGATGGCCTATGGAGCCTTAGCAGAGTGCCCAGACCTTAATCCAACTGTAGTACCCATAGGAATTCAATACAGCGCCCACAAAAGATCTGCGGGGATGGTACGAATCACGATAGGGAAAAGTATTCCGGTCAACCCAGATCCTACTCAGGCCCTCAAACTAACCAAACAGGTAGAGCAGGCATTGAAAACTTTGGTGGTAGATATTCCGGATGCAACTTATCCTGAAACCTTGGCTAGCCTATTAGAAAATCAAGTCGATGTAACGAATAAGCAAGAGGTTGAACATTTTCTTTCTGGAAAGTCTACTACCTATCAAGTGAAAACTTTCGGGTCGCTCCGAAACAAACTGATGAAGATTTTCCACCTCCCCTTGTACTGGATTTGGTTGTTTGGCATCGCTCCAAAAATGGAAGATGAAGTATTTACAAGTACCTGGAAGTTTTTAATTGGTTTTGTACTAGCGCCGATTTATTACTTCTTGATAGTCCTGTGTTGCTTCCATCCGGAATACGGCACTTGGGCCATTTCTTTTTTACTCATGGCTTGGATTAGCCTTTGGGCTAATCAAAATTCTCAGGAATAGACCTTAGCAAGCAGAAATATGGGTGGACTTTTTTACCTTTGACTCAAGATTTAACCCAAATACAGCCCATGACTGAAGACTTTCTACCCATCAATGGTACCGATTATGTAGAACTCTACGTTGGTAATGCCAAGCAGAGTGCACTTTTTTACCAATATGCCTTCGGATTTGAATTGATTGCCTACGCTGGCCCTGAGACGGGAATGAAGGACCGCGCTTCTTACGTGCTCAAGCAAGAAAAAATTCGATTGGTGCTCACTTCTCCCCTTACTGCTAACCATCCCATAAACGACCACATCCGCCAGCATGGGGATGGGGTCAAGGTATTGGCACTTTGGGTAGATGATGCGGAAAAATCCTGGAAAGAAACTACAAGTCGAGGAGCAGTGTCGGTAGAGGCACCAAAGACACTTCAGGACGAGCATGGAGAAGTTCGGGTAGCAAGTATCCAAACCTACGGCGATACCATTCACACCTTCGTCGAACGCAAAAATTACCAAGGTGTATTCCTCCCGGGCTATATGGCACGAAAAAGCACCTATTCTTCCCAATCCATCGGATTAAAATACATTGACCACTGTGTAGGAAATGTGGAACTAGGCCAGATGAATCGCTGGGTCAACTTTTACGAAGAAGTCATGGGATTTAAGTTGCTCTTGACCTTTGACGACAAAGACATCTCCACGGAGTACTCTGCCTTGATGTCCAAGGTGGTGTCCAATGGCAACGGGTACATCAAGTTCCCCATCAACGAACCTGCTGAAGGCAAGAAAAAGTCTCAAATTGAGGAATACCTAGACTTCTATGGAGGTCCTGGTGTGCAACACATCGCTATCGCCACCTACGACATCATCCATACCGTGGGGGAACTTCGTAAGCGAGGTGTAGAGTTTTTGGAGGTTCCTAGTTCCTACTACGATGACCTACTGGATCGTGTAGGAAAAATTGACGAGGACCTTCAGCCACTCAAAGAGCTTAACATTCTAGTAGATCGAGATGAAGAAGGCTACCTGCTTCAAATCTTTACCAAACCCGTTCAGGATCGCCCTACCCTGTTCTTTGAAATCATTCAACGAAAAGGAGCCACTTCTTTCGGAAAAGGTAATTTCAAAGCCTTGTTTGAGGCGATTGAGCGTGAGCAACAACTAAGAGGAAACTTATAAATCCTATTTGGATCAATGAAATGGACCATTTTGATTCATGGCAACTCCTGACATTTTTCCTAACTTGTAATACTTAACCCAATTTTTATATCCCATGAGTTCCATAGATTCTTCGATTTTAAAAAAGGCAGAAGGCTGGTTGGCTAGTTCCATTGACGAGACCAGTAAGGAGAGTATTCGGCAATTGATTGCCACGAATCCAACCGAATTGATCGATTCCTTCTACCAAGATCTTGAATTCGGTACAGGAGGATTGCGTGGACTGATGGGCGTTGGTACCAACCGGATGAACGTGTATACCGTAGCTATGGCTACTCAAGGATTGGCCAATTACTTAATCGCGTGCTTCCCAAGAGAGAAAATAAAGGTAGCCATCACTCACGATAGCAGAATCAACAATACGCTGTTTGCGAAGACTACAGCTGACGTATTTACCGCAAATGGCATCCAGGTGATGTACTTCAGAGAGATGCGTCCTACTCCTATGCTTTCTTTTGCGGTAAGGCACTTTGGCTGCAAATCCGGGGTCATGATTACTGCCTCACACAATCCCAAAGAATACAACGGCTACAAGGCCTACTGGGAAGATGGCGCACAAGTAGTGGCCCCACACGATACCAACATCATCAAAGAGGTTCAAAAGATCACCTCTTTTGAGCAAGTCAACTGGAACAAGCAGGATGACCTCATCCATTACATTGAGGAAGATTTCGATGCCATTTATTTGGAAAAAGTAAAGGAATTAAGCCTTTCTAAAGAGGCAATTCAGGCACAGAAGTCCATGCCTATTGTATTTTCTCCTATCCATGGTGCTTCCGGAAAAATGGTTCCGGCTGCGCTAAAGGCCTTTGGATTTGAAAATATCCAAGTGGTCAAGGAGCAAGCCGAACCAGATGGAAACTTCCCTACGGTAATTTATCCCAATCCAGAAGAGCCTGAAGCGCTTACGCTAGCTGTGGCCCTGGGTAAAAAGACGGGGGCAGCCCTTGTCCTAGCCTGTGATCCAGATGGAGATCGGTATGCTGCGGTGGTACCCAACGAAGCTGGGGAATACGAATTGCTGAATGGAAATCAAACCGGTACTCTCCTAGTCTACTACTTACTATCTCGAAAGAAAGAGTTGGGTCTATTGACTGGTAAAGACTTTATGGTGAATACGATCGTTACGACCGAGTTAATCAATAAAATTGCTGAAGGCTTCGGAATTCCTTGTTACAATGTCCTTACTGGATTTAAGAATATTGCTTCCATCATCCTTCAAAAAGAAGGCAAGGAAAAGTTCCTTGCCGGTGGAGAAGAATCCTTCGGTTTCTTGGTCGGTGACTTCGTTCGGGATAAGGATGGCGTTAGCGCATGTGCGCTCGTTGCGGAAGCGGTAGCCTACTACAAAACTCAAGGCAAAAATGTGTTTGCCGTGTTGGCAGAAGTTTACCAGCAATTTGGATTTTACAAGGAAGCCCTCATTTCCGTAACTAAAAAAGGGAAAGACGGTGCGGAGCAAATTCAATCGTTGATGAACCAGTTCCGGACCAATCCACCGTTGGAAATGAATGGATCGGCTGTTGAGAAGATTTTCGATGTGAAGAACGCGAGCATCCACTATCCCAAAACCAAAAAAACAGAAGTTTTGGACCTGGATAAATCCAATGTGATGCAATTCTACCTAGCGGATGGAAGCAAGATTTCTGCACGACCCTCCGGTACCGAACCGAAGATAAAATACTACTTTTCTGTAAACACAAGTCTTTCAAATACAAGTGATTATAGAAAAGTAGAAAAAGTATTACTTGAAAAATTAGAGGGATTAAAAACCTACTTCAGTTAAGCAAAAAAGGCCCCGTATGAATGGGGCCTTTTTTATGCACCAAAGAAACTGGTGAAGGCATTCCAACTTAGAAGAATAGACAGCCGAGAAGAGGCTTTTCATCTAAGCCCTTCAGATTTGCATTGAAGAACTTATTCTTACCGAATGGTTCAAACCTTCTACAATTCCATTTCACAATGGCGCAAAAACTTCTTTACTTCGCAAAATAAGTTTTGGCCAATGAACCTACAAGAAAACATTTCTTTGAAACCCTTTACCACCTTTGGTATTGACCAAAAGGCCAAATTTTTTACGACAGTTGAGACATTAGACGAATTAAAAGCAGCCTTGCTTACAGCAAAAGAAAAGAAGCTACCTGTTTTCATCTTGGGTGGAGGGAGTAATATTTTATTGACTCGTGATATAGACGGGTTAGTGATCAAACTAGAAATCAAAGGCATCCACCTAGTCAAAGAGGAGGATGATCAACTTTGGGTGGAAGTAGGCGCTGGAGAAATGTGGCATGAGTTGGTTCTGTATAGCATCGCCCAAGATTGGGCAGGACTAGAAAACCTCTCCTTGATCCCTGGAACTGTTGGCGCTTCTCCCATGCAAAATATCGGAGCCTATGGCGTGGAGATCAAGGACGTTTTTGATAGCCTTCAGGCCCTACATCGGGAAACCTTAGAAATACACTCCTTTGATGCGGAAGCATGCCAGTTTGGGTACCGAGAAAGTGTATTCAAACAAACCCTGAAAGACCAATACGTCATTACCTCAGTTACTTTTCGCTTGACCAAGACACCTAAGTTCCATCTGGAATACGGGGCCATTCGAGAGGTGCTCGCCGCCAATGGAATCGATCAACCTAGCATTCGAGCCATTAGTAATGCAGTTATCCAAATTCGAAAGTCCAAACTTCCAGATCCAAAGGAGATTGGTAATGCAGGCTCATTTTTCAAGAATCCCACCATCCCAACCAACCAATTTGACTCTCTAAAAGCCTCCTATCCCAATATTCCTGGCTATCCAAGCGCAGAGGGAGTTAAGGTAGCCGCAGGTTGGCTAATCGAACAAGCCGGATGGAAAGGCAAACGAATTGGCGACGTCGGGGTACACGACAAACAAGCCCTGGTGCTAGTCAACTATGGGGGTGGATCTGGGGAAGAAATAAAAAGCCTATCCCAACAGATTCAGGGTTCCGTCTTGGAAAAATTCGGAATTCACCTACACCCTGAGGTCAACTTCATTTAAATCAGCTGATCGCTTACTTCCAGCGATTTGCTGTAGCGCTGCACATTCACCCCAAACTTGACCAAGAAGTCAACGCCCTCATCTGAGCCTATCCCCTTGTATTCAGCATAGGAAAAAAGGTAGACCACTTTGGAAATCCCCATGGAAAAAATAATGCGAGCGCAGGCCAAACAAGGTGCCAAGGTCACATAGAGTGTAGACCCTTCTACAGAAGTATTGTTTTTTACCGCATAGAGAATGGCATTTTGCTCTGCATGCAAAGCCAAGGAACAACTTCCTTTAGAGTCGCGTGCACAACCCTCACCTGGAAATTCCACGTCACAATTATGTGTTCCTGCGGGAGGACCATTGTAGCCAATAGAAATGATTCGGGTATCCTTAGTCAATACGGCTCCCACATGTTTTTTAATACAATGAGATCGTTTGGCGAGATTTACCGCCAATTCCATATAGATATCGTCAAAATCAGGTCTACTCATGGGTACAATTTGTCAAAAATAACATTCAAAGCGGTAGACGGAAACACATTCTTCAGAATCCTCGTATTTTTTTCTGAAAAAGATAAATTAACTTCACCTTTGGCTGGTAATCGAATGAAATATCCATCATTTTCGACCATGAAAATTGCTTCCAATTATGTTTTTTTTCTAGTTGTCTTGCTGTTTTCCTGCAACTCGGCTGAGATATTCGTGGAAAATAGAGAGATTCCTTTCCAAAAAAGGTATCAGAGTTTTGTCTTGGTCAATAAGGAACTAGGCATTCTAGGCTTTTCAGACCCCAAATTGGACCAGCAAGTGCAAGAAGCACTAGAAGCCCAATTACTTGCTGCGGGGCTTGTATATGATGCCAAGAAGCCTGATTTGGTAATCCGATACCACTCCAATGAAGATCCGAGGCAGCGGGAACGGGTGAATACCATGAATCCCTATCCCTTCTGGGGGATGCGAATGTATGATCCTTGGTTATTTAATCCCATGATGGGTAATTTCCGCCCACAAGTCACCACCACCAAGTACGAATTGCTTCAAGTTATTCTGGATATCATTGACCCAAATCAAGAAAAATCCTTGATGACGCTGACGGGGGTTACCGAGGTATCCACACCCAAAAGCAAAGCAAAAATTACGTTAAAGGCATTAGAAAAAACTACAAATACATTTCTTGAAATTAATTTTACCCAAAAGAACTAGCCATGGAAAAGAAATACACCTCTTTAAAAGAATTTTACCCTTATTATTTAACAGAGCATCAAAACCCTACCTCCCGTGTGCTTCATTTTATTGGTACAGGATTAGTCTTGGTGGTGCTTGGGTTGGCTATTGCATTGGCACAATACATCTGGCTAGCAGCAATACCAGTAATTGGTTATGGTTTTGCTTGGGTTGGGCATTTCTTTTTTGAGAAAAATAAGCCGGCTACGTTCACTTATCCTTTCTACAGTCTGGCCTCAGATTTTATCCTGTTTTTTGATTTGCTTCGTGGCAAAGAAAAATTTTCCTGAGAAGCCTTTTCTGTCTTCTATTTATTTAAATTCCAATGTAAATTAGTTGAGAAATAATAATTGGTAGCAGAAAAGAAAACCATCTCGATTAAATTGGGTTAAACCGAAAAAGTAAAACATGGCAACAGCAAATCCAGAATTAATTGCAGCATTAGAGCGAACCGCTTCCAAACTTCAGCAAGGAGCCTCTTACCAGTGGGGACATATGGGTGCATGCAATTGTGGAAATTTAGCCCAGGAGCTTACTCCTTTTTCACGGGCGGAGATCCATCAATATGCAATGCAGCGACATGGAGATTGGAATGAGCAATTGATCGATTACTGCCCTACTAGTGGCTATCCCATCGATTTGATTGTAACCAAAATGCTAGAAAAAGGAGTTAGTTTGAATGATTTGGGCCACCTGGAACGCTTGTCAGATCCTGAAATTTTGGCTCAAATGGAAAAAGGAAGAAGAGATTCTCTAAATAAAAATTCACGAGAAGATGTGATTTTTTACTTGCAAGTTTGGGCTAACTTATTGAGAGAAAAGTGGATTGCATCGCAGCCGAATTTAGAAGTATCGGAAATTGAAAAAAAATTAAAGACACCGCTATTGGTCTAATTAATTTTTTGGTTTATTTCGTATCGTTGAATCATAAAAACCCTTTTAAAGAAAGTTATGGAGGATTTTGAAGAAGAATTCGAAGAAATGGATGAGTTTGAAGAGGAGGATGAGTTTGAAGACGATTTTGAGGACGGCTACGACCTCGATGAAGACAACGAATTTTTGGATGACAACATTGTCGACTTTGATGAAGAAGAGGCTGACGATGATTTCGATGACTTCGAGGACGAGGAAGAATTTGACGACGATTTGGATTAATTGCTAAGCCAAGGGATACGCTTTTTGGTTTGCTAATTTGAGCCCTCTAGTCTATC